>CALDKR010000029.1 GCA_937898095.1 uncultured Rhodoluna sp. | reverse complement strand
AAGTAGTTTGAACCCCAAACGCGGTCGATGATTTGACCGCGGGTCAACACGCGGTTGACGTTCTCAAGCAAAAGCTCAAGAAGTTCAAATTCCTTTAGCGGCATCAAAACTTTTTGACCATTGACCGAGACCTGGTGGCGCTCGACATCCATGCGAACTGGGCCAGCCTCAAGAATGCCAGACACGGCAGCCTGTGGCTCAACCTGTCGACGAAGAACGGCCTTCATTCGAGCAAGCAGTTCGCGGGTTGAATAAGGCTTAGTGACATAGTCATCAGCGCCGATTTCAAGGCCAACCACTTTGTCGATTTCTGAATCTTTAGCGGTCAACATAATGATCGGAACCTGAGAGGTCTGTCGAATGGTGCGGCAAACCTCGTTTCCGCTCATTCCGGGCAGCATGAGATCTAGCAAAACCAAGTCAGCCCCAAACTCCTCGAAGGCGCTGACGGCTTTGTTTCCGTCTTCGGCCTCGACTACGTCATAGCCCTCTTTTTGAAGCAGATAAACCAACGGCTCACGAAGAGACTGTTCGTCCTCAACTACAAGCACTCTTGTCATTGTTATTCCTTGCCTTCATTTGATTGCGCAAACGTCTTGGTTGACGAGAATGGCTCGCCTTGAACTGAATTGATCTCGTTTGTTTCAGCGATCGGAATTCTGAGCGTGAACGTTGAACCGAGTCCTGGCTGCGAAAACAGTCGAACTTCGCCTCGGTGATTCATGGCCACGTGCTTGACAATACTTAGGCCTAATCCGGTGCCGCCAGTTTGACGCGAACGTGATGGGTCAACTCGATAGAAGCGCTCAAAAATGCGCTCTTGCTCATCCTGCGGAATCCCAACTCCACTGTCGGTGACGGCAATTTCAGCAACGCCGTCAACCTGGCTAAGACCGATACCGACTTGGCTGTTCTCGTCAGAATACAAAATCGCGTTTTCAATCAAATTTTTGATGGCCACAACCAGCTGTTCGTGGTCGCCATAAACTCGTATGCCCTCGGGTGCATTTGAAGCCAACTTGATGTTCTTGTTTTCGGCAATCACCACGTTGCGTTCAACCGCTTCTGAGATCACGCCTGCGAGTTCGACCAACTGTGCATGCGTGGCCACCTCTGCCGACTGCAGACGAGAAAGCTGAATGATGTCTTGAACCAGATGAGCAAGTCGACGTGATTCGCGATAGAGATTTCCTGCAAATTTCTTGACCATCTCTGGATCATCGGTTGCATCAACCAAAGCCTCGGCGAGCAGTCCCACCGCGCCAATCGGCGTTTTCAGTTCGTGCGAAATGTTTGCCACAAAATCGCGGCGGGTGTCTTCGAGGCGCTTTGCCTCGGTGCGATCTTCGACCAAGAGCAAAACAAATCGGTCGCCCATGCGCGCAGCTCGAGCATGAATCCAAATGTTGTCGCCGCGCAATCCGGTTGAAATCGAAGTCTCGATTGACTCACTCTCACCGCTGGTTCGCACGCGCTCGACCAAATCCACTAGCGCTGAGTGAATCAAGAGACGGTTTTGCACCAACCCGAATGCCTGTGCACCCGCAGTTGATCGAAGAACGGTGTTGGCTCCATCAAGGACCATTCCAGCGCTTGCAAGAACATCAAGAACCTCGGCCGCACCGTCAACCAAAGCATTGGCTGCAAGTTCAGTAGGCGACATGGTTCCTCTTCTATTTCGACGCATCAGAAGACCAACCGCGAAGCCCGCGACGATTGCACCGATTAGAGCCGCGAATAGTGCGACTAGGCTGGACGATGCAGACGTGTTCACCTTCTTAACACTAGGTGATTGTGGCACGCAGGCTGAGGTCACGAATTGCCCGAATGTCTAAATTTGCGCTTAGTTCAATCAAAATTGTTTACTTGTTTACCAAATCCTGAAAAGGTTGCTAAACAACGAACCAACGAAAGGCGTTCAATGCGCGCTGTATTTGAAACCCAGCTGGCCGACGTTCAATCGCGACTTGTCGAGATTGCAAACGATGCTGCAATCGTCATGGAGAAGGCGTCTAAGGCGTTCACCACCTCTAACGTTGCCCTGGCTGATGAGGCAATCGCAATCGCCGATGCAACCGCCGACAAAGCTCTGGCACTAGATGAGCTCGTGATCAAAATTCTTTCAAC
>CALDKR010000028.1 GCA_937898095.1 uncultured Rhodoluna sp. | reverse complement strand
CACCGCCATGGATTCCGCGATTCGCTTGCGCAAGCTCTTCGATGATTTCGAGAGCACGAGGCTTTGGCGCGCCCGAGAGCGTTCCTGCCGGAAAAGTGGCTTTGAAGATATCGATCGGAGTTGATTCTGGCAGGGCCTCACCCTCAACAGTTGAAACCAAGTGCATAATGTGGCTAAATCGATGAACCTGCATGAATTCAGTGACCGTCACCGAGTTCGGCACGCACACTTTGAGCAAATCGTTTCTGGCCAAGTCGACCAGCATCAGGTGCTCAGCGGTCTCTTTTTGGTCAGCCAGCAACTCTGTTTCAAGAGCAAAATCAGCATCAGTGCTGGTTCCGCGTGGGCGAGAACCCGCAATCGGGTGCGTGATTACTCGACCCTGCTGAACCTTAACCAGTGCTTCTGGTGATGAACCTACGACTGAAAATTGACCATGGCTATCTTCAAAGTTGAAGAGATACATGTATGGACTTGGGTTCAGGGCCCGAAGCACTCGATAGACATCGAGACCTGATGCATCGGTGGGTTGATCGAATCGCTGAGAAAGCACAACTTGAAAAACGTCGCCAGCTCGGACATATTCTTTTGCCTTTTCAACCGATTCTTTGAAAACGGATTTTTCAATTCGGTGAGTAGGGCTTGCCGCTGCATCGCGATCTAAGTCGGCCAAAAACGCGTCTGAGGGTTTTAGCAAGTCGCTTCGCATTGCGGCGATTCGGTCAATCGCATCTTCATAGGCCGACTCAATTGTCAGCTCGCCATCTAGAAAGATATTTGCCACTAAGAGAACGCTGCTTTTAAGGTGGTCGACTACTACCAAATCAGAGAACAGCGAAAGCGCAATCGTTGGGCTCTTGAAATCTTTTCTCTTTGCCGGGGCTAACTTTTCAATTTCACGAATTGCATCCCAGCCAATCAAGCCAACTAATCCCGAGACCAGAGGTGGCGCATCGGCAATTGAGCCTGAGCTCCAGGCTCGCTGAATGTTGGCGATTGATTCGAGACCCGATGCAGATTCATCAATGGTGCCGGTTGGCAGAGCCGATTTGCCGGCGACCGAATGCCATTGAACTTTGCCGTCTTGTTCTTGCAAAAGGGTGCCTCGGTTGTTCACGCCGATAAAGCTGTAGCGAGACCAAACGCCCTGCTCTGCTGACTCAAGCAGAAAGCTGCCCTTTTTGGTGCTGGCCAGCTTTTCAAAGATTGAAAGTGGAGTTTCAGTGCCCGAAAACAACTCTTGAATTACCGGAACAACCGCATGCTGCTCGGCCAGTTTTTTGATTTCTTGAAGGCTGCTAATCGACATCGCGGTTCTCCCCTAGCTCTTCAAATCAATTTGAAATTCGCCGCTGTCAAAACAAGACTCCGAGCCAGTGTGACAAGCAGGTCCGTTTTCGGTGACCTGAATCAAAAGTGCATCGGAATCACAATCGAATTCGAATCGGTCAATTTTTTGTGTGTTGCCGCTGGTGGCACCTTTGTGCCAAAACTCTTGGCGGCTGCGAGACCAAAAGACTGTCTCGCCCAGTTCTAGTGACTGAGCGATTGATGCGGAGTTCATCCAGGCCATCATCAAAACTCTTTTGGTTTGTGATGACTGAATTATGGCCGGAATCAAACCGTTTTCATCGAATTTCAGTTGCTGGTTAGTTGGGTCGAATTGAATGTTCATTAGCGCACCTCGAATCCGGCGGTCTTCAATGCCTGTTTAGCTTCGCTGATTGACACTGAACCCTCGTGAAAAATCGAAGCGGCGAGAATCGCGTCAGCTCCGGCTGACGCAGCATCGGCGAAATCTGCGGCTTTGCCTGCGCCGCCCGAGGCGATAACAGGCACCGAGCTAATTTCACGAATCTCGGTGAGCATTTCTACGTCAAAGCCAGCTCGGGTTCCGTCGGCATCAATGCTGTTGACAAGCAACTCACCGGCGCCAAGTTCGATTGTTTTCTTAACCCACTGCAGTGCATCTAGGTCTGTTTCATTTCGACCACCGTGCGTGGTCACCACAAAGCCAGATTCGGTGTTAGCCGAGCGCTTGAGATCTAGTGAAATTACCAGCACTTGGTTGCCGAACCGATCGGCAATAGCTGAGAGCAATTCAGGGTTCGAGATTCCAGCTGATCCGACTGATATTTTGTCTGCGCCTGCACCTAGAAGTCGGGCGACGTCATCGACCTCGCGAATGCCCCCACCGACAGTTAGCGGAATAAACACCTGCTCAGCACACGCTGAAACGAGGTCATACATGGTTGAGCGATTGTCGACTGTCGCGTGCACGTCTAGAAATGTGAGTTCATCGGCGCCGTCATCGTAATAGCGCTTGGCAAGTTCGATGGGGTCGCCGGCATCACGAAGATTAAGAAAATTAACGCCCTTGACGACTCGACCAACGGCCACATCTAGGCACGGAATGACTCGAATCGACAGTGACATCAGTTGCCTTTTGCTCTAGATTCTGGCTGCGTGAATCGCACTTACCAGAATGGCGCGTGCGCCGAGCGCATACAGTTCATCCATTTTGGTGTTGATTTCGTTGGCCTTCACGAGTGAGCGAACAGCAACCCAGTCGGTGTCGCGAAGCGGCGAAATAGTTGGTGATTCGATGCCTGGAGTTAGCGCCGACGCTGCCTCAATAAGGTTGCTTGGGCAGTCATAGTCGAAGATCACATATTCGCGAGCAACAAGAACGCCCTGCATGCGGCGAAGCAATTGCTCGTGTTCGGTCTTCCTGCCCGGCGCAACGATCAGGTGAGCCGAACTCTGCAAAATGATTGGGCCAAAGATTTCTAGACCAGCCTGGCGAAGTGTGTTGCCGGTTGAAACCACATCGGCGACTGCGTCAGCAACACCAAGGCGAACTGCAACTTCGACCGCACCATCAAGCTGCACAAGTTCAACTTGCACACCCTCACGCTGAAGAAAATCTTCAACCAAGTTTGGATACGCGGTTGCAACGCGCAGACCCGCGAGGTCTTGAAGGCTCTTGAATTTGCCAACTGGCCCGGCAAACCTAAATGTTGATTCGCCAAAGCTTAGGTCGGCCAAACTAACCGCCTTTGAACGGCTGTCGAGTAGCAAATCTAGGCCGGTGAAACCAACATCGAGCGAGCCAGAGCCAACATAGGTGGCTATGTCACGTGGTCGAAGATAAAAAAACTCAATGCCGTGCTGCTGGTCGACAACGTGAAGATCTTTGGGGTCTCGTCGGGTGGCATAGCCAGCCTCTTTGAGCATGGCAATGGCCGACTCAGACAAAATGCCTTTATTTGGAACCGCTACTTTCAGCATGTTTCTCTCTTACTAAAAATTCTTTTCTAAGTCTTCAATGGTGATGCCCTTTGCGGCCATCATTACCTGCAGGTGATAAATCAGCTGAGAAATTTCTTCAGCTGTGCGCTCGTTGCCTTCGTATTCGGCAGCCATCCATACTTCTGCAGCCTCTTCGACAATCTTTTTGCCGATGGTATGCACGCCAGCCTCGAGCCACTTTGTGGTTTCAGAGCCAGCAGGTCGGCTGGCTGCCTTTTCGGTGATTTCAGCAAATAGTTGCTCGAAGGATTTCATCCCTCTAGGTTACCCTGCGCTAGTGGCTGAATTGCCCAAGCTCAATGCCGTGCTGATGGCCTTTATTGGCCAGCATTCGCAAAGCGTCAATCTGATCGGCGCGATTAGGTGCTTTGAAAACTGCGCTGCCAGCAACAAAAGTGTCCGCGCCGAGTTCTGCAATTCTGGCGATGTTTTCTTCAGTCACACCGCCGTCGACCTGCAACCAAACATCAAGCTTCTCGGCATCAATTTTGCGTCGTGCCTTGCTTACTTTTTCTAGGCAATCCTCGATGAGCGCTTGGCCACCGAATCCGGGTTCTACCGTCATCACAAGAACCTGGTCGAATTCACGCAGGTCGTCGAGAACCGACTCGACAGCCGTTCCAGGTTTCACGGCCACGCCAGCGCGTGCTCCCGCCGCACGCAAATTGCGGGCAACTTGAATTGGATTCTCGGCAGCCTCAAGGTGAAAAGTCACCGAATATGCCCCGGCCTCTGCATAACCAGTGGCCCACTTGTCAACATTTGAAATCATCAGGTGAACATCTAGTGGTTTCGGTGTGATCTGTTGCATTCTCTGAACCATTGGCAGCCCGAAGGTCAGGTTGGGCACAAAATGATTGTCCATAACGTCAACGTGAATCAAATCGCTGTTGGCGATGCTCGCGAAGTCGCGTTCAAAGTTGGCAAAATCGGCCGACAAAATGCTCGGGTTGATTCGCATGCTCATGGCTACTTGCCTTTCTTGGTGATAAGCGCGACATACATGGCGTCAGTGCGGTTGATGTGTGGCCACAGCTGAACTGTTTTGCGGCCTGTATTGATCTGCAAGTCAGGATTTATTGACTTTAGAACCGCGGTTGCGTCGAGAAGTTCAAATTGTGCCCCAAGCTTTTTTTGACCCCAATCGATGATTGCATTTGTTTCAGCTTGGTGCGGTGAACATGTTACATAAGCCAGAATTCCGCCAGGCTTTAGGGCCTTGAAGGCCGCTGCAAGCAGTTGCTCTTGAAGCTTTGACAGGTCGGCAACATCACTGCTTGACTTTCGCCAACGAGCTTCTGGTCGCCGGCGAAGCGCTCCTAGCCCCGTGCACGGAGCGTCAAGCATGATTCGGTCAAAGAATTCAGGGCGCGCTTCGCAGAATTCGACCCCGTCGCCGACAGAGACCTTTAGGTCAGGCGCAACGGCACTAAGCGCATTTTCAACCAAACGAGCTCGATGCGGCTGAAGCTCATTCGCAAAAAAGTCGGCATTAGCGAGCTTGGCTTCTGCCGCTAGCAAAGCGGCTTTTCCGCCAGGACCAGCGCAAACATCGAGCCAAGTTTCGTGTTCAGAAACCGGCATTGCTCGCGAAAGCGCAAGCGCAGCAAGCTGAGAGCCTTGGTCTTGCACCCGCAAGCGACCCTGCTGAACACCCCGAAGCAATTGCGGATCGCCCGAATCAAGTTCGAAACCGATTGGGCTGGCCGACCCGGCAATTAGGCCAACTTCGTCTTCTTTTGTGGCGAGTCCCGGCAGTGCAACCAAGTTGACCAACGGCGGTGTGTTGTCGGCCAGCAAGAGATCTTTAATCTCAGATTCTCGTCCGTCAAGTTTGAGCGAGTGTTCTAAGGCTCGAACCACCCAAATCGGATGAGAAAACTCAACAGCAAGCTTTTCAGTGTTGGTCTCGCAGCGAGACAAAACAATTTCGCGCCACTTATCAATTGGCTTTTCGGAAATGCGTCGAAGCACTCCGTTGACGAAGCCGACCCCACCCCTCGATAGATAGCGCTTTGCCAGCTCAACGGTCTCACTAAGTGCAGCATGTGCAGGCACTCGCATGTTCAGAATTTGATGAGCACCAAAGCGCAAAACAATAAGGGCATCAAGTTCGATTTCGTCAGTGAATCGTTTGGCGCATTCTTCGACAATGCGGTCATAAAACAGCGCCCACCGAAGGGTGCCGAAGGCTAACTCTTGTGCGAACGCAGCCTCGCGTGAGTCGAGCCTTGCGGCGACTATTAGCTTCGGCAACAGCAAGTTCGCATAAGCATCGTTTGCCTCAACCTGCATCAAGAGGTCAAGAGCAACAGTTCTTCCGTTGTGGCGCATTAGTGCAACACCGCAGCCTTCTTTAGACCTCTAGCCCAAGCTGAGGCGTCCATTTGATTTTTGCCTGCCGGCTGAACAATTTTTAATTCAAGGGCTGTTTGCTCGCCGCACAAAACAAAGACGCGATCGCCTTCAATTTGCACCTGACCAACCTGTGCGGTTGATTCAAACTCAATGGCCGCCGGTTGAATTGCCCCGATTGCCGACGCTTCGACGATTCGAATCGCAGTGTCATCGTGTTGCGCCCAAGCCATAGGCTCGGGATTCATTGCTCGAACCTGTAGTTCAATTGCTCGAGCTTTGTTTTGCCAATTTATTTGTGCATCACTTCGAGTCAACTTAGTTGCAATGCTGATGCCATCACGCGACTGAACTGTTTGCTTGGCAATGCCTGCTTCAACTGCGGGCAAAATTTCGAGAATTCCACTTATTCCGATGTGCGTTAGGCGACCAAGCAATTCGCCAGCATTTTCACCAGGTTCAATTTGCGTTGGAATCACCGAAAGTAATGGCCCGGTGTCCATACCCTCGTCAAGTTTGAAGATCGAGACGCCAGTGTCAGAGTCTCCGCTGAGAATAGAGTGCTGCACCGGTGCCGCGCCGCGCCAAGCCGGTAGCAGGCTGTAGTGAATGTTGAGCCAACCCTGTTTTGGTAATTCGAGGGTTTCAGATTTGAAAATTGCGCCGTACGCTACCGCGATTCCAAGGTCAGAATCGAATGCAGAGAGCAAATCATTGACTTCAGGTGTGATGCGATTTGCCTTTACGACT
>CALDKR010000027.1 GCA_937898095.1 uncultured Rhodoluna sp. | reverse complement strand
AGGGCCCGGAAACCCTCTTAGTTTCTCTAATTCTTTGTCTGTCAACCGGTTTGGTTTTCATCTGGTGGCCTGGCTCAATCGCCCTGATCGCTATTGGCTCAGGTTTGTTAATTTATTTTGAGCTTCTTCCGGTTTACTCGGGTCTAGCGGCAAGCTTCGCGCTGTTGCTATCTGCCGGCACCAATTCACAAATTCTTCGGCGCATAGGCATCGCAGTTGCAGTGCTCAGTGGCCTAGCTATATCGGCTAACACGGCAATCAACTACAAACTCGGCAGTTCTTTTTATGGGCTCGAAATCAACGGCAACGACGGTCGCTTCACTGCGTTTCTATTGGGCGGATTGCTGGTCATCAGCATCAACCTGTTATTTGCGCTGGTTGGCTCGCTTTCGATCACCCGCGAGACTCACGTTGGCACTGATTTTGACCGAGCGCTCTCTGAGCGTCGTCAGGCGCAGCTGGCGCTCGAAAACGCACAGCAGCGGGAACGATTTCAAATCGCTCGCGACATCAACGAATTGATTATTCAAAAAGTCACCGCAGTTGTGAGTCAGACCGAAGGCGGCTTGTATGCTGCGAAGGCCGACCCCGATGCTGCTTTGCGCAGCCTTGAGCGTGTTTCTGCTAGCGCGAAAGCGGCACACACCGAGCTAAGGCGCCTTTATGACATGCTCAATCGCGAGCAAGCAATCAAGGCTGCACCGCCAAGAATCAACGACCTTGAGGCATTAGCCGTGACTTATCGCGAGCTAGGGTTCAACGCTGCAGTTCGCCATGAAGGTCAGCGATTTTCGCTCAACGAAGGCGCTGAATTGGTCATCTTCAAGATTGCCTTCGACGCTCTTGAAAATGTCAAGCAACACTGCCCACTTGGCACAGACGTGACAATCGACTTTTCTTGGGTTGCCGACGGAATGCAATTGCTTGTCAAAGACAATGGCATCGAGGTTTCAAATCGCGACGCAGCATTCTTCGAGGGCTACAACTCAGATGAAGACTACCGAGCGTTGGTCGAACCGATTTCAGGGGTAAACGTAACCGCTATGAAGGAGCGCGCTGCGCTCTATGAGGGCAGCGTAGAGGTCACCCGGGTTCCTGGCGTTGGTTTTACGGTCTCGGCGATATTCCCAAATATTCGCAAGTTGGCGCCTGGTGCTCGCATTGACTAAAGAAATTCGCATTGCGATTGTTGATGGCGACGACGACATCAGGGCAGGCCGCAAGGCAATAATCGAGTCAGTCGCAGACCTGAAGATTGTTCTCGAAGAAGACAACGCAATTAGGGCTCTCGAGCGCATCCCTGACGCGCTCGTTGACGTGATGATTATCGACCAGCGACTTCAAGCTCAAGACGGAGCTTGGTTAGTCGAAAAAATTCGTGGCGCGCTAGGTCTAGACGAAGCCCTGGCTGCCAAAATCATCATGACAGCGCCATATTTCAGCGATGAACTCTTGATAGCTGCTATTCGCGCAGGCGCCAATGATTTAGTCACTCAAGACCTAGGCCCAGATCAGCTGCTCGAAGCAATTTTTAGGGCGGCTAATAAAGACTCTGATTTCGAGCCTGACGCACTGCTGCGCAAATTTGTTGAGCTGAAGCTGCCGGCTAGCGATTCGACCGTCTTCTTGGTTCGGCTAGGCGATTTGAGTGAGCGCGAGCGAGAAATCATCCGGATGCTTCTGCACGGTGTCTCTGAATTCGAAATAGCTAAGCGAATTGACGCACCGAAATATCGAGTCAAACAGATTCTCGACGACATGCAGAAGCGCACGCTTATCAGCACTAGAACCCAACTTTTGCTGGCTCTCTATGAAGCGGAGGGCCGCCTTGCGCTTTAAATTGGACCCAATTTTGACCACGTCTATCGGCGTCGGTCTGGCAACCGGTGTTTATGGAATCTCGTTCGGCGCACTTTCAGTGACAGCGGGCCTCGATGTGTGGCAAACTCAGCTCCTTTCCTTGCTTATGTTTAGCGGTGCTTCACAATTCGCATTCATCGGAGTTATTGCTTCAGGCGGTGGCGCTGCTGTCGGTGCGGCAATCACTGCGGCTTGGCTTCTTGGCGTTCGAAATGGTTTTTATGCCGTTAGCCTTTCGCCAATATTGCACCGTGTTGGTCTGAAAAAAATCATTCCAGCGCAGCTAACTATCGACGAGTCAACCGCGGTGGCGCTAGCGCAAAAAACAACCGCCGAGCAGCGACGAGGCTTTTGGGCCACCGGAATTGCGATTTATGTGCTTTGGAATCTAGCCACCTTGCTCGGCGCACTTCTGGGCGATGCACTGGGCGATCCGGCATCTTGGGGTCTTGACGCTGCGGCCGCTGCGGCATTCTTGGGTCTGCTTTGGCCACGACTCAAAGACACCAAGACGGTCCTGACGGCTTTTGGGGCCGTATTAGTTGCCACCTTGCTCACGCCTGTTTTTCCAACTGGAGCCTCAATTCTTGCTGCTGGAGTCTTTGCGGTTATAGTCGCATGGAGGCACAAGTGAACATCTTTATCGGCGTGATCATCGCGAGCATCGCTGTCTTTTCATGGAAGATCTTCGGCTACTTGATTCCTGAACGATATCTAGACCACGGTCGAATCAAGAACATTGCGAGCCTGCTCACCATCGCTCTTTTAGCCGCCTTGGTTGGCGTGCAAGGGTTTACGACGCAGTCACAGATAACGTTTGACGCAAGAATTCCGGCCCTGCTTCTGGCTGCGATAATGCTCAAATTCAAGGCGCCGTTTATTTTTACGGTCGCTGCAGCTGCGGGTCTTGCCGCAGTTATTCGATTGGTCTTCTAGCTCAAGTCAAAGCCGCGTGCCGGCTAAGAATCGATTGCTAGCCCTCTAGCTTGTCTCTACCAGGCAACCACGAGAGTCCTGGCTTGCCCCAGCCCTCGTCTTCAATAACTTCAAATGCAAGTTTCTTCCAGGGTTCTGCTAGTCGATCAACATAGAGAGTGCCGTCGAGGTGATCGAACTCATGCTGCATTATTCTGGCAAACCAGCCCTCAGCTTCGATGTGAACTGGCTTGTTGTCTAGATCTACGCCGGTCACAACAGCCTTCTCAGCGCGCTTCAGCGGAAACCTCTCGCCAGGAACCGACAGGCAGCCTTCGATCTCGGTTTCTTCGTCGGCTGGCTCGCTGGATATGGCGCCAACCTCAAGAACAGGATTGATGACCACGCCGCGTCGTTCGTTGCCCTCATCGTCGTCGTAGTCGTAAACGAAAATTCGAAGGTCGATTCCAATCTGTGGTGCGGCTAGGCCAACGCCAGGCGCTTTATCCATGGTGTCGAACATGTCTCGCACGAGCTCGCGCAGGTTCTCGTCGAAAACCTCAACTTCTTTTGCTCGATTGTGTAGAACTGGTTCGCCGGTAATGCAGATACGCCTAATTGTCATGAGCCAAATCTACCTTTTTGCCTCGTCGGTTATGCCCGAATTGAGAGGTAGGCTCGAAGCAATAATCGTTTGGGAGTCTCATGGGTCCAGGTCTAGATGTTCGCTGGTTGGCGATCCTTCTAGCTGTGCTAGCAGCCGTTGCACTAGCTTTTGGTGCACAGTTTCAAAATGATGCAGTTGTAGAGCACCACGTTCCTAAAAAGCGCAACAAAGGAAGTCTCAACCTGAAGCAGATTTTTGCTCTCTGGTCTCGGCCTCGGTGGGTCAGCGGTTTAGCCCTAATGGTCGTCGGAATCTTGCTTCAACTGGCGGCTCTCACTCTGGCCCCATTGATTGTGGTTCAGCCAATCGGAGCGATTGCACTGGTGATTACCTCAGTTTTAAATGCTCGAATCAATCGAACCAGAATCACTCAGCTAACAGCACTTGCAATCGGACTTTGCACTATCGGCATCGCCGGTTTTGTAATCATGGCAAGTTCAGTTGCCCACGAGGTTCCAATCAACGATGACCGCCTTCGCGAGGTGCTCGGAGTGCTGGGTGCGATTCTGGCGATTTTTGGATTGCTTTTCGCCGTGTTTGCAAGACGTGTTAACGCCATTACCTACATTGTTGGCGCAGGTGTTCTTTATGGTTTTGTTGCCACTTTGGCGAAAGTGGTAATTCAGCGTGTCTATCAGGGGCAGTTTGAGTGGCTAACCGTTCTATGCCTAGTCGCGCTCTTGATCGCTGTGGCACTTGGCGGCTGGTTTGTGCAAAATGCCTATTCATCGGGCCCGCCTGATTTAGTCATTGCCGGCCTCACTGTGATTGACCCCTTGGTTGCAGTGTCGATTGGAATCATCATTCTCGGTGAAGCGCAACAGGCAAACCCGATCACAATGTTTGGATTCGGATTCACTGCGCTGATTGCTGTGGTTGGTGTGTGGGTTCTCTCGAAGGTTCACCCCGAGCTTGCAGTGACGACTCGACCAATTCGCCTGCCTAAAACCCGCGCTTAGTTTCCTACTGCTCTAAAATTCACTAGAGCCGTTTGGTTCAAAAGTCGAAAGAAGAATCTTGACTATCGCTTCAAACCCTGTCGAACGCAAACTCAAAATCGTCATCGGTTGCGACACTTTTCCGCCTGACATAAACGGTGCTGCGCGATTCGCCGAGCGACTTGCCGGCGGTTTGGTGAAGCACGGCCACGAAGTGCACATCATTGCACCTGCCTATTCAGAGGCTTTCGGTGACTTCACTGAAATTCACGATGGTGTTCCGATGACCGTTCACCGCATTCGCTCTTTCAAAATGCCACAGCACAAAACTCTGCGCTGGATTTGGCCCTTCACTTTGAAGGCGCAGACCGATGCATTGCTCAAGCAGATCAACCCAGATGCAGTTCACATTCAGTCTCACCTGATCATGGGTCGCTATTTAGCCCAGTCGGCCAAAGAGCAGGGCATCAGGCTGTTGGCAACAAACCACATCATGCCTGAAAACCTGATTAAGTATTCAGTCATCATTCCAAAGTGGTTCGAGAAGACTGCAATGAAGATGGCCTGGCGAGACGCTGGTCGAATTTTGAAGACCGCAGACTTCATAACCACCCCAACCAGAAGAGCCGCAAATTTGCTTGAGGCAGCTGCAGGTGTCGAGGGTGTTCTAGCAATTTCTTGCGGCATTGACGCCTCAAAGTTTGCGAATGCCAAGCCGACCAGCAACGAGAACCCAAGCATTCTCTTTTTGGGTCGCCTCGACTATGAAAAGCACATTCACAACCTGCTAAAGGCTGTAGCCATGTTGCCCAAGTCGCTGAACGTTAAAGTCGAACTCGTTGGCGACGGCGGTGAGCGCAAGCATCTCGAGCAACTAGCGTTTGAGCTCGGAATCGCACAGAATGTTAAATTTCTTGGCCACATAACCGATGAAGAGTTGCCGCTGGCATACGAACGCGCAACGGTTTTCGCAATGCCTTCGATTGCTGAGCTTCAGTCGATAGCCACGATGGAGGCAATGGCTTCTGGTCGCCCAGTTGTGGCAGCTGACGCAATGGCATTGCCGCATTTGGTGCACGATGGCGATAACGGATACTTGTTCCCGCCAGACGATGTCGTGGCCTTTGCTGATCGTCTTCGCCGTGTTTTGACTGCCGATAAGGCAGAGCTCAAGCGCCTGTCAGAAAATTCGCTGCACTTGATTCAAGCGCATGACATCGAGCGAACTTTGAGCATTTTTGAGAGCCTCTATCGCGGCGATCAAGATGGCGTCAGAACCACTGAAGACAACAGCGATGAATATTTGCGTTCAATCGGGCGTCTAACTGACGCACTGCAAGAGCGAGTCGACGCATTGCGTGCAGCTGCAATTTCGATGCGTGAGCGTGCCGGAGAGCGCAGCGAAGAGGTTCGCGAAGAGGTGCGTGAGCGCATCGAAGAAGTTCGTGAGAAACTTGACGAGGTTCGCGACGAGGTCAAGCTTCGAGCGACCAAGGTCAAGAAAAAAGTAAAAAAGTCAGTCAAACGCGCAAGCGAGCGTTTGAAATCTGACGATCAGTAGCATTGCTACGGCAGGGGAGTTAGCTCAGCCGGTTAGAGCAGCGGACTCATAATCCGTCGGTCACGGGTTCAAGTCCCGTACTCCCCACTAACAAAAAGAAGAAAGAGAGACTATGAGCCATCAGTCTGCGAATCACGACGACATCGTCGCTATTCCGCTGCGCCATCCTTGGCGCTGGGTTTCTGCGGCTCTGCTCGCTCTAATCCTGGGTCTCTTTATCTACTCGCTGGTTTCGTCACCGAACATTAATCACGACATAGTCAATAAATATTTGTTCAATCAAAAAGTCATAGAAGCGGCCCTGCTAACGGTTGTGCTCACTGTGGTTTCAATGGCAATCGGCACAATTTTGGCAATAATCCTCGCTGTAATGAAGTTGTCTTCGAACCCGGTTTTGCGCGTGATTGCAGGTGGCTACATTGGTTTCTTCCGAGGAACCCCACTGTTGCTTCAGGTTGTATTTTGGGGTTACCTAGGCATTATCTATCCGACAATCGATGTCGGAATTCCGTTCACCGACATCATCTGGTGGTCTGAGAAGACCTCGCTGGTCTTCACCTCGCTAGTCGCGGGAATCATTGCACTTTCACTCAACGAGGCTGCCTACGCTGCTGAAATTGTGCGTGCCGGAATTCTGTCGGTCGATCAAGGGCAAGCCGAGGCAGCAAAATCACTTGGCATGTCTTCTGGCTACACACTTCGCCGCGTGGTTTTGCCTCAAGCCATGCGAGTGATTATTCCGCCGATGGGCAACGAATTCATATCGATGCTAAAGAACACATCATTGCTTCAGGTGGTTGCTGTCATGGAGCTTTATGCTCGCACCTCGCAGATTTCTTCGCAAAACTTGGCTCAGGTTGAATTGCTAGTGGTCGCCGGATTCTGGTACCTAGTGATGACCACGATTCTCTCGTTCCCGCAGAGCTATCTTGAAAAGAAATTTGGCCGTGGTTTTAGCCCGGCTGACGCTCAAAAGCGTTGGCTCGGCATTGGTTCGAAGGGCAACGTATGAGCCAGTTGATGGTAGACGCGCGCAAAGTGCGCAAGAGCTTCGGTTCTAACGAAGTGCTGAAGGGCATCGATCTTCAAGTTGAAGCTGGGCAGGTGCTGTGCCTTCTGGGGCCATCGGGTTCGGGTAAGTCGACTTTCTTGCGCTGCATCAATCACCTAGAGACCATCAACGGTGGCCGACTTTATGTTGACGGCGAATTGATGGGCTTTCGTGAGCGCGGAGACGCAACATACGAGTTGAAGCCTTCAGCCGTTGCTAAGCAGCGCAGCGAAATCGGCATGGTTTTTCAGCGATTCAATCTGTTTCCGCACCTCACCGCTCTCGAAAACGTTATCGAGGCGCCGGTTGGCATTCGCGGCGTCAAGCGCACCGATGCCGTTCGCAAAGCGATGGAGCTGCTGGCTTCAGTCGGACTTTCAGACAAGGCAAATCACTATCCCTCACAGCTATCTGGCGGTCAACAACAACGTGTTGCTATCGCGCGCGCCTTAGCCATGGAGCCAAAGCTGATGCTGTTCGACGAGCCGACCTCAGCACTTGACCCAGAGTTAGTTGGCGATGTTCTTGATGTCATGCGCAAACTGGCTGAGAGCGGCATGACCATGATTGTGGTCACCCACGAAATTGGCTTCGCCCGCGAAGTCGCCGATCGCGTTGTTTTCATGGATGAAGGTGTGGTTGTTGAGGTCGGTAGCCCGGCCGAGGTCATCGACAATCCGAAAAACGAGCGCACTCGAGCCTTTATCAATAGCGTTCTCTAGTTTTACAAGACCGTAACCGAACTGGGGCATTTGGCTCGTTAGGCTCCGATAGGCTCTTACAGGTAAATCCCCGATAGGAGTTAAATTGATTATCAAAAAGACCATTGCCGGTGTCGCAGTTCTCGCCACCGCGGGCATTTTTGCACTAACCGGTTGTTCAGCAGAGACCGCTGCACCAGCCGCATCAGAGTCAAGCTCAGCCATCGAAGTTGATGCAGCTGCAGCAGCTCTTGTTCCTGCTGAATTCAAAGATGGCGTTAGCGTCGCTTCTGACATTCCCTATGCTCCAATGGAGCTTTTTGATGAGAATGACAACCCAACCGGTTTCGACTACGACCTATCACAGGCAATCGCTGCCAAGCTGGGCATCAAGTTCTCATTTGAAGACCAAGACTGGGACGGCATCATTCCGTCACTTCAGTCTGGCACCCACGATGTGATCATGTCTGGAATGAACGACACCATTGAGCGTCAGAAGGTGCTTGACTTTGTTGATTATTTCAAGGCCGGTTT
>CALDKR010000026.1 GCA_937898095.1 uncultured Rhodoluna sp. | reverse complement strand
GGGCTAGTGGCAGGCTGTAGCGACTGTTCCAAGCGATCTTTCGGTAACTTACGACAGCTATTCAAGCAGTGATGGCTCGGTGACCACTTTGGTGCCTGCCGGTTCATCGGCGTTCACCTGGGTTGGCCTAGTTGGAACGGCTTCGGTGAACCAGACAGTCATCGACGGCACTTATGGCAACACCGGCGGCGGGTCTTCTGGCAGCTCAAGCAACAGTGGTTCGACCCCGGTTGTCTCACCAACGCCAGTGGTCACTCCGACTCCGGTTGTTACTCCGACCCCAACGCCAACCACGCCGGCAAAGCCACCGGTTCGCAAACCAGCAACAAGCAAGCCTGCTGGCAGCGCAAACAGTTCTGCTTCAAGCAACAACGCAAGTGGCGCGAGCGTCGCTGGCGGCACCAACGGACTTGCCTATACGGGTTCAAATGCACTGCAGCTTTTGATGCTGGGCCTTGGCCTTGCAATCGCTGGCCTAACGGGCCTGCGAGCTCTCAAGCGCAAACCAAACAACTAGGCGCTGAGTGTTGATATAAATCGGCGTGCATGTCGTGAGCGTCAGAAGCCTGGCTTCTGGCGCTTTCGACATTAAGTCGGCCACATCCTTTGGTTTCGGTGCAATCACATCAATGTCGCCGGGTTCAACAATCTTGGTGGCGAGATATTTATACGTGTACAAATGCGTGGCTGTTTCGATAGTCACCAGATCACCTTCGGTGAATTTATCGATGTTTCTAAAAGGGCCGCCGTTGCCAGCGCGGTGAGCGGCAATCGCAAAATTGCCAGGTTCACCAGGCAGGGCAGTTTTGACATAGTGCCCAATGCCCACAGTGTTGAGCACCCGATCAACACTTGTGCCCTCGGCGATGTTGCGCACATAATTGGCGCCAAGTCGCGGGGCCCGGAGTTTGGCAAACACCTGGCCTACTTCTAAATCTTCGGGTGTGCTTGCTGATGGTGCGGTCGAACTCTGATCGGCTTGGCCAACCAGCGGAGTCTCGGCCGCAGCTTGTTGATTCTGTGCCCGCTCGCTTTCGCCTGCGGTTAGGTCAAATGCCGCGACTCCGGCTATGCCCAACCCCGCAATCACCATGGCGGCAAATGCCCAACGCATGGTTCTGCGGAGGCTTGTTGAAGTCATAGCTCCCAAGTTACCGCCCGATTTGCCCTAGCAAAACCGTCGCAAATTCGGATGTCAGAGGTCACAAATAAATTAATTTTTAGAAATATTGACCGACACGCCGAATAGTGTTGAAAACTGCAAAAAATACTAGATACAGTAGTCAAGTTCCAAAAAACATCTATACCTAGGGTGAACCAGCAGTAAACTGGGGATACTTTAAGAGGGGAAAAAGACCACAAATGACTGCAAAGACCACCGTTTACACACTTCCTTCATGCGTTCAGTGCGACAGCACCAAGCGTTTGCTTTCGCGCCAGAACATTGAATACAACGAAGTTGACCTAAGCCAAGACAAAGACGCCTATGAACTAGTCAAGTCTTTGGGCTACCAGTCAGCTCCTGTCGTCATCTCAGGTGACGAGCACTGGTCAGGTTTCCGCCTAGACCGCATCATGTCAATCGCCAGCTAAAACTAAATATCGACATGTACGACGTCGTTTATTTCTCGAGCGTCTCTGAGAACACCAAACGATTCGTCGAAAAACTAGGCCTCCACTCGGTGCGAATTCCCCTCAAAACCGACGAAGCCGCAAATTTCACCTACGACAAAGACAGCGTGTTAGTCGTTCCGACCTATGGCTCGGGCGAAGAAAAAACCACTGTTCCCAAGCAGGTCATCAAGTTCTTGAATAACCCCGAGAACCGCAAGCACATAAAAGGTGTTATCGCCACCGGCAACACCAACTTCGGCGAGTCCTATGGGCTCGCCGGAGACATCGTTTCTGAGAAGCTCGGCGTTCCGCTAATTCAGCGGGTCGAGCTATTAGGAACCCCGGAGGACATTGAACTCGTAAAAGAAAGGCTGGCCCTGCTGTGGCAAACCAACTAACTGACATCGACGTCGACCAGATCAGCACCCTCGACGACAACTCGCTTGATAGCGCTCTTAGCTATCACGAGCTAAACGCGATGATCAACCTGTGGGATTCAAACGGCAAGATGCAGATCGAGAAAGACAAGCTTGCGGTTCGCAAATACTTCCTCGAGCACGTCAACCAGAACACCGTCTTCTTTCACTCACTTCGTGAGCGCCTCGACTACCTGGTCGAAAACGACTACTACGAGCAGGCCGTTCTCGACATGTATAAATTCGAGTTCATCGAGAAGCTTGAGAAGCTTGCCTATTCAAAGAAGTTCCGTTTCGAGACCTTCTTGGGCGCCTTCAAGTTCTATACCTCTTATGCACTAAAGACATTCGACGGCAGCCGCTACCTTGAGCGCTTCGAAGACCGCGTTGTCATGGTGGCTTTGACCCTAGCTGCGGGTGACGAAAAGCTAGCCACCGAAATGGTCGAAGAAATTATCTCGGGTCGTTTCCAGCCGGCAACTCCAACCTTCTTGAACTGTGGCAAGGCCCAGCGCGGCGAGCTAGTCTCATGCTTCTTGCTTCGCATCGAAGACAACATGGAGTCAATCTCTCGAGGCATCAACTCATCACTTCAGCTTTCAAAGCGCGGCGGTGGCGTTGCCCTAAACCTTTCAAACATTCGTGAATCGGGCGCTCCGATCAAGAAGATCGAGGGCCAGAGCTCAGGCATCATCCCGGTTATGAAGCTTCTAGAAGACAGCTTCAGCTATGCAAACCAGCTGGGTGCTCGTCAGGGTGCCGGTGCCGTTTATCTAAACGCTCACCACCCAGACATCATGAGATTCCTCGACACCAAGCGTGAGAACGCTGACGAGAAGATCCGTATCAAGACCCTTTCAATCGGTGTCGTAGTTCCAGACATCACTTTGGAGCTTGCCAAGAACGGCGAGGACATGTACCTGTTCT
>CALDKR010000025.1 GCA_937898095.1 uncultured Rhodoluna sp. | reverse complement strand
TGCGCCCTTGGCAATTTCGGCCTCGAGCTCGTGCCACTGCACAGTCTCGGTGGTGCCGTGAAGCACGTTGTTGCCAACATAGCCAACTTGGTTAATTGCATCTTTGGCCGAGCCAAATTGTGGGGCATAGGCCAGCTCGAGATCCATCAGATCATCAACCGCTAGGCCGCCGTGAATTGCAGTTGCAATCACATCGATGCGCTTGTCAACGCCGTCTTCACCGTTGGCTTGAGCGCCGAGCAATTTGCCGGTGGTTGGGTCAAACAAGACCTTTAGCGAGACACGTTTTGCACCCGGATAGTAGCCAGCGTGTGAACCTGGGTGCAGGTGAATCGCTTGATATTTAATGCCGGCTTTTTTGGCTGCGCGCTCGCTAAGGCCGGTGATTGCAGTCGCAAAACCAAACGCACCGATGATCACGGTGCCGATGGCCGCGTGTGCTTTTGGCTCTAGTCCGGCGATTGAATCAGCCGCTAGACGGCCGTGGCGGTTGGCTAGGTTGGCCAGCGGAATCAATGACTGAGCGCCGGTCAGATAGTGCGGTTTTTCAACCGCGTCACCCGCGGCATAGATGTCGGGGTCGCTGGTGCGCTGCTGGTCATCAACCCAAACGCCACCGGTGTCGCCCATTTTTAGTCCAGCCTCGCGCGCTAGTGAGTTGTCGGGCACAACGCCCGCGGCGGCGAACACTAGGTGCGCTGGCAGACTGCGGCCATCGCGCAACAGCACTGCGTCGGCTGTGATTTCAACCGGTTCGGCGTTGGTCACAATGTTTACGCCGTTCTCATTTAGGCGCTGCTGCAGTGGCGAAATCATCTCGATGTCAAACAGGCTCAAGATTGTCGAACCGCGCTGCACGATTGTGGTTGGCAAATCGATGTGAGCCAGGTTCTCGGCAAGCTCAATGCCGATAAAGCCAGCGCCCAAAATCACAGCCGGGCCCTTGCCGCTGCGCTCGACCATGGCCTTCACTGCGTCGGCGTCAGTCACATTGCGCAGGGTCATTGCGCGATCAATGCCCGGAATAGGCAGCTTGCGTGGCTTGGCTCCGGTCGAAATGATCAGCTTGTCGTAGTGATCGACATATTCTTCGCCGGTCTGCAAATTGGTGACGTTCACAGTCTTGTCATCGCGGTTAATTTTGGTGACCAGAGTGTGCACGCGAACATCCAAGTTGAATCGATTGTGCAGGCTGGTCGGGGTCTGCAGCAGCAGCGAATTGCGGTCGGCAATCACATCACTTAGGTAATAAGGCAGGCCGCAGTTGGCATAGCTAACGTGTTCGCCCATTTCATAAACGGTGATTTGCGCGTCTTCGCGCAGCCGGCGAAGGCGAGTGGCAGCCGACATTCCGCCGGCAACACCACCGATGATGATGACTTTAAGATCTGCTGACATTCGAGACTCTCTCGGTTGTGGTTTGTGTGTTTGGTTTCTCGCCGGTTTAGGCCAGTGACATAAATGCTTTTTCAAGGGCAGCGCGATTAGCTGTGCCCTCGGGGTCGGAGCCGCAGTGCTGCATGCCGGTGGCAATGATGGTGAACCCGGCTCGAGTGAGCGCGGTGCTGGCGGCCGAAAGTTGAGTGAGCAGGTCGGTGCAGTCGCGGCCCTCGTCAAGCATTTTGACGATTCCGCCGATTTGACCCTGAACTCGCATTAGGCGATCACGAGCGGCTTTTAACTCTTCTGGTTCTATTTTCATGAAATTTAGTATACCCTAGGGGGTATGACAAAAATGATTAAATTTCTTGTGGCGTCACTGGTTGCGATTTTCGCGGTCTCGTCAGATCGGAAGAGCACACGTCTGAACTCC
>CALDKR010000024.1 GCA_937898095.1 uncultured Rhodoluna sp. | reverse complement strand
ATCTCTTTGCTGGCCGGTGCCCAGCCGCGTTCACGACCGATGCGACCAAATGAAGCTTGATATGCCGGCCACATCAACTCAATTGCCTCTTCGTCGGTGTCGGCAATTAGGCCGGGTGAGTGGATAGAAATTTGGCCCGGGGTGGTCTCAAACTTCTCGGCTGCGTCATAGTAAAGCTTGGCGAACGGGGCAAATCGCGCTGAGTCGCCACCGATGATTGCCAGCGCTAGTTGAGCACCATGGCGAGCGGCACGCACGACTGACTCTGGGCTGCCACCGACACCAACGCGAAGCGGAATCGCACCGCGCTCAGTCTTTGGATAAACATTTAGCCCTTCGAGTGGGCGGCGAACTGTGCCGCTCCAGTGGACCGGCTTTTCTTTGAGCAGCTCAACAAGCAGCTCGAGCTTTTCTTCAAAGAGGGTGTGATAGTCGCTGAGCTCATAACCATAGGTCAGATAGCTCTCGGTGAACGAGCCGCGACCCGCGGTGATCTCAGCGCGGCCGTTTGAAAGTGCGTCAATGGTTGCGAACGATTGATAAATGCGCACTGGGTCTTGGCTCGAAAGCACAGTCACGCCGGTGCCGAGCACAATGTTTTTAGTCACGGTTGCAATGCCAGCCAACACAGTGTCTGGCACGCTGATGGCAAAATCTGGGCGGTGGTGTTCACCAAGGTTGATTCCATAAATGCCGACCTCGTCGGCAAGCTTGGCCTGAGCGACAACGTCGCGAATAACCTGACCGGCGTGAACCGGGTTGCCGGCATCGTCAAGATTGGTGTCGCCAAAGGTGTCGAGACCAAACTTGATGTCGGCCGAGCCGGTTGCGGTGCTGTCTTGGGCCTTTTGGGCTGCAGGTGCTGAATCGTACATGACTCAAAAATAAGTCTGAAACTATTTTTTGTCAAGTGGGGCTTTACTTTTATTTCTTCAACCCGGATGAGCCCCTAGCCCGAGAGCGATGGTCTAGTCGGCGGCGGCCAACTGACCGCAGGCACCGTCGATTTCTTTGCCTCGAGTGTCACGCAAAGTGGCAGTGATTCCGGCATCTTCGAGAGTCTTGATAAACACGCGAGTGGTCTCAGGCGAAGAGGCTGTCCAGATTGAGCCCGGTGTCGGGTTCAACGGAATCGGGTTGACGTGCACCCATCCGCGACCGCGCTCATTCAGCTTGTCAGCCAAAAGCTGCGCGCGCCACTGGTGGTCATTCATGTCTTTTATCAGCGCATATTCGATTGAAACTCGGCGGCCGGTCTTCTCAAAATATTCGTGAGCTGCGTCGAGCGCCTCATCGACTTTCCACTGTGAATTAACCGGGATCAGCTCGTCGCGAAGTTCGTCGTCGGGCGCGTGCAGAGAGAGGGCGAAAGTGACCGGAATCTGCTCATCGGCAAGCTTCTTGATGGCTGGAACCAGACCCACAGTTGACACGGTGATGTTTCGAGCTGACATGCCCAAGCCGTTCGGCTGTGGCTCGACCATGGTGCGCACCGATTGCATAACTCGGTTGTAGTTGGCCAGTGGCTCGCCCATGCCCATAAAAACGATGTTGGTTACGCGCTCAGGAGCGTTTTCGAGTTTTGCCTTGCTGCCGCCCAGCTCGCCGGCTGCGATGACTCGGTTGGCCGCGACAATTTGATCGACGATTTCGGCGACCGAAAGGTTGCGGGTCAAGCCTGCTTGACCTGTGGCGCAGAACGGGCAGTTCATTCCGCAACCGGCCTGCGATGAGATGCAAAGCGTGATGCGGCCGGTGTAGCGCATGAGGACCGACTCAACTAGAGCACCGTCAAACAGTCGCCATAGGAATTTGATGGTGTCGCCGTTGTCAGTGCGCAAGCGACGAACCTCGGTGAGCAGTGTCGGAAAAGCTGACGCCACGAATTCTTCGCGACCGGCAGCCGGAAGGTCTGTCATTGCTGCGGCGTCTGAGGTGTAGTGAGTGAAGTAGTGAGTGCTCAGCTGCTTGGCGCGGAAACCCGGCAGCCCAGCCTCTTTCACGCGTTCGACGCGCTCGTCTATTGAAAGGTCAGCCCAGTGGGTTGGCGGCATTGAACGCTTTGGCTCGGCAAACTGCAATAGTGGCTTGCCAGCGGCGTCTTTTTGCTGCGTCCAACCCTCTGTGGCTGGCCTAACTTGGCGTGGCTCAGTAATTAGAAATCCCAGTCGTCGTCGGTGGTTGATTCGTGCTTTCCGATGACATAAGAAGAACCTGAACCTGAGAAGAAGTCGTGGTTCTCGTCGGCGTTTGGCGAAAGCGCAGCCAAGATTGCCGGGCTAACATCGCAGGCATCCTTCGGGAACAACGCGTCATAGCCAAGGTTCATCAGAGCCTTGTTTGCGTTGTAGTGCAAGAACTTCTTTACGTCTTCGGTTAGGCCGATTTCGTCATACAGGTCGGCGGTGTATTTCAACTCGTTCTCGTATAGCTCAAGAAGCAGGTCGTAGGTGTAGGCACGAAGTTCTTCTTGGCGCTCGGCTGATTCTTTAGCCAGTGCGACCTGGAACTTGTAGCCGATGTAATAACCGTGGATGGCCTCGTCGCGAATGATCAAACGGATCAAGTCGGCAGTGTTT
>CALDKR010000023.1 GCA_937898095.1 uncultured Rhodoluna sp. | reverse complement strand
GGTAACTGCAGTCATTCCGTTAGCCGTTGCGGTTGCAACATAGGTAACCGGCAATCCACCGCGCTGGGCAAGTGACTGCTGAACCCAACTTGGGTTAAGCGTTGTGCTTGCGGTGTTTCCAGAAATCAGAATTGGAGCCTGTGGCGCGGTGGTTGGCAGCGCATAGACCACTGAAGAGGCAGCGCCTGTTTTAGAAGCTGTCGAAAGTTTGGTAATCGCCTTTACGCGAAACGCATATTTGGTTCCGGCGTCGAGCCCGGTCTTAAACGTGTAGCTAAGTGCAGTCGAAACTTTGACTTGGGTGTAGCTCTTGCCGCCGTTTGCGCTGTATTCAACGATGTAGCCGGTGATCTTCGCACCAAACAAACTCTTTGGAGCCTTCCAGGTGAGTTTCACGCTCGCAGTGGTTGGGCTAGTTGTGCTAAAAGCGTCAACTGCTTTCACGCTTTGAACGGCGGTGGCAGGCTTGAGCGCATTGAAGGCTGCGCTGTGACCGATTGACATCGACGCGGCTTCGAAGTGGCGGTTAATGCCAACGGTTTCGACTCTTGGGTCTTGCAAAACACGTGCAGCAATATCCTTGGCTTCTGCAATTGAAAGCTGGCCGGCAAAATCGGCGGTGAAAAGCTGGGCGCCCAATGCGTGGCCGGCAATTAGTGAAACCTTTGCCGAGTTAGCTGCGGTGGCCGAGCCGTCGGCAGCGATTGGTGAGACTCCATCGCGGTATTTGATGATTAGGCCTTCGGCGGTGCCGGTTTCGGCTGGCTGAGTTGGCAGGCTCGAGGCCTTGGCTGGGCCAAAGAACCCCAAGACCGAAACGATTGCCAGCGCTAGCGCTGCTACCCCACGAAAACGAATCATGCAGTCAAGCCTATGGTGACGGCCTGTGAAAACCCTTGTAGTTCTAGAGGCTCTTCTGCATTAGAACGGTGCCCAACCAACGGCCGAACTTGAAGCCGACCTTGCCGAGGTGTCCCTGGTGCTTGAATCCAAAGTGTTCGTGCAGAGCGATTGAAGACTCAGCGCCCTTGTCTGAAATAACGGCAACGATTTCTTTTACGCCGGCGGTCTTGCTCTGCTCAATCAGAGCCTGAAGCAACTTGGTGCCAACGCGTTTTCCGGTTGCTGCCGGCTTTAGATAAATGCTGTCTTCAACGGTGCGACGGTATGCCGCCTTCTGGCGCCAAGGTGCTACATAGGCGAATCCGAGAATTTGTTTGCTCTCTGATTCGGCAACAACAAATGGCAACGCGAGACCCTGAATCCAGTGAAATTTGGTTTCCCAATCTGAAACTGTCATCGCCTCGAGGTCGAAAGTGACCACGCTGTTTGCAATGTAGTAGTCGTAAATCTCGGTGACGGCAGCAAGATCATCGACTAGCGCGGCGCGAATGTTTACTTCGCCATCGCGTTTTGGTTCTTCGCCCTTCGCCTTGAGTTTGCGAACGAGCTTCCAGCGTGATTCTGAGTCGAGTGCCATCGTGCATCCTTGGGTTGAACTAACAAGACCAATCTATCGGCTGCTCGCCGACGAAATTCAAAGCGGTATTGGTTCGCGAAAACGGCTTTGAACCAAAGAAGCCCTTGCGAGCAGAAAGCGGGCTCGGATGCGCGCTCGAAATAACCTGAACATCTGGCAGCAGGCGCTGAAGTGAGATGGCTTCGTTGCCCCAAAGAATTGCGACAAGCTTGCGACCGCGGGCACGATTCAAAACTGAAATCGCTGCGTCGGTGAAACGCGACCAACCGGCATCGAAGTGCGCGGCGCTCTGGCCGCTCGAAGTTGTGAGGTGTCGATTGAGCAGCATTACACCTTGGGTCGACCAACGCTGCAAGTCGCCGCCGTTCGAAACCTCGCGGCCGAGGTCATCGCGCAGCTCGCGCATCATGTTCTGCAGACTTCTCGGCAGCGGGCTGGTCTCTGGCGAAACCGCAAACGAAAGACCAATAGCATGCCCGGGAGTTGGGTATGGATCTTGCCCAACAATCAGCACGCGAACCGAATCAACGGGTTGCTCGAATGCGCGCATCACCATTGGCAACGGTAGCAACATACAAGACGGCAGTGTGCTGCACACCGACTTAGGGCAGCCCTTGTACATAGGCGAGGGCGTAACC
>CALDKR010000022.1 GCA_937898095.1 uncultured Rhodoluna sp. | reverse complement strand
CACCCCGGCGATTAAAGACCCGGTGGCAAGTGAGAGCCCGGCCCCGGTTTACATCACGGCCCCGCTCACCGGAGTCAAATATCTCGAGGGCAGCCTTGAGGCGAACAACCTGAGTCGCCCATCCGTGGCTTGCAAAATCGACAACTCTTTCGACGCCCGCCCGCAGCTTGGCCTAAACCGCACCGATATCGTGTTCGACGAGATGGTCGAGGGCGGCCTCACCCGATTTGTGGCCATTTGGCACAGCGATCAGCCGAGCGCAGTTGGCCCGGTTCGATCGATTCGCCCGATGGACCCAGACATTTTGAGCCCATTCGGCGGAATCGTCTGCTATTCGGGCGGCCAGACCGTGTTTATGAACATGATGAAGGCGACCAACGTTTTCAACGCGAGCGAGACCAGCGAGCAGGGGCAGGGCACCTTTAGCCGCACCAAAGACCGCATTGCCCCGCACAACGTGATCGTCGACGTGGCCAAGTTGGCCGCAAACCACCCAGAAATCGCGGCTCCGGCGGCCCAGTTCGCCTATGCCGACAGCCTCGAAGGCTCAACCGCCGCCAAATCGGGCACTTCGGTCAGCGATATAAAGGTCTATTTTCCCTCGGCGCTGGCCCAATGGACCCCGAGCCCTGATGGCAAGCAGTTTTTGCGCACCCAAGACACCAAGGTCGACACCGATGCCGCCGATGGCAGCCAGCTTCACACCGTGAACGTTGTCATCATGACCGTCACCGTCGACCGCTCATACAAAGACCACAAATATGGCAATGTGCCGAAAGACAACGTGATTGGCACCGGTCAGGCCCAGGTCTGTTCGGCCGGCAAGTGCATGAACGCGACCTGGTCGAAGGCAGATCGCCAGTCACCGATTTCACTCACGGATGCCGCCGGGCAGCCACTGCTTCTCGCACCTGGCAACACCTGGGTCGAACTTCAACCAGCAGCTCCAGAAGGCAAGACGGTTTTGACCCAGAAACCGGCGGCCAGCCCAAGCGCCACGCCTAAACCTTAGGCATACGGCTAGCCACTTATTTGGTTAGGTGCAGCCTCACATTGGCAGTATTTTTGACTTCATGAGGTTGTGGCAGCGACCGCAGCGAT
>CALDKR010000021.1 GCA_937898095.1 uncultured Rhodoluna sp. | reverse complement strand
GGCGAAGACACTCTTTCCCTACACGACGCTCTTCCGATCTGCGGGTGCCTGATTGCAGCAACATTCGCACCAACGGCGGTGCTTAAAAATAGGAGTGATCGGTGGCAACTAGCCAAAAACTCGTCATAGTTGAGTCTCCAGCTAAGGCAAAAACTATCTCGAAATATCTAGGCAACGAGTTCACTGTTCTCGCATCGGTCGGCCACATTCGTGATTTGGTTGATCCTAAAGACATTCCAGCCGACAAAAAGAAGGGCTCGCTAGCCAAGTTCTCGATCGACATCGAGAACAACTTCGAGCCTTATTACGCAATTTCGCCAGGCAAGAGCAAAACAGTTTCAGACCTAAAGAAGGCCCTAGCCGGCGCATCGGAGCTCTATCTCGCCACCGATGAAGACCGCGAGGGTGAGGCCATCGCGTGGCACCTGCTTCAGGTTTTGAAGCCAAAAGTTCCGGTCAAGCGCATGGTTTTTCACGAAATTACCAAAGAGGCAATCCAAGCTGCGCTAGAGCACACCCGTGATGTTGACGACAATCTGGTGCAAGCCCAAGAGACCCGACGCGTTGTTGACCGCCTTTATGGCTATGAGGTTTCGCCAGTGCTTTGGCGCAAAATCAACCGAGGCCTCAGTGCTGGTCGAGTGCAGTCGCCGGCAATGCGTCTGGTTGTCGAGCGCGAGCGCGAGCGCATGGCGTTTGTGTCGGCTGAATATCACGACATCGAGGCTGTGCTTGACCCGCAGACCTCAGGCGAGCCACAGTTCACCGCAAAACTTCAAAGCATCAATTCAAAGCGAATTGCAACTGGCCAGAGCTTTGACGACAACGGAAAGCTAGTTGCCGACGTTGTTTTGGTTTCTGCCGCCGAGGCTGAGTCACTGGCCGACAGCATTCGCAACGGTGCCAAGCTTGAGGTCGCTTCGGTCGAATCGAAGCCAAGCACTCGCCGACCAGCCGCGCCGTTCACCACCTCAACGCTGCAGCAAGAGGCCTCTCGCAAACTTCGCATGTCTGCAAAGCAGACCATGGATACCGCCCAGGCCCTCTATCAAGACGGTCACATTACATACATGCGAACCGACTCACCGACACTTTCAGCCCAGGCAATCAACGCAGCGCGCACTCAAGCTGCCGCAATGTTTGGCAAAGATTTGGTGCCGGCTTCGCCACGTGTTTATCAGGGCAAGTCAAAAAACGCGCAAGAGGCACACGAAGCAATTCGCCCAGCCGGCGAGGTTTTCAAGCACCCATCAGAGCTGGCAAGTCAGCTCAGCGGCCGTGCTCTTGACCTGTATGACCTGATCTGGAAGCGCACCGTTGCCTCGCAAATGGAGGATGCTCGCGTTTCGACAACGACTGCGAAAATCAAGGTTGATGGTCTTCCAGATGGCAAGACTGCCGAATTCACTGCCTCTGGCACAGTAGTCACGTTCCGCGGGTTTATGGCTGCATACGAAGAGAGCCACGACGAATCTCGCAACGAAGACGAAAACGAAAAAGAATCCAAGCTGCCCAACCTAACCGTCGGTCAGCAGCTGAAGGCAATCGAGGTCACCGCTAAAGACCACGCGACCACACCGCCACCGCGCTACACCGAAGCTTCATTGGTTAAGGCACTCGAAGAAGATGGCATCGGGCGCCCGAGCACCTATGCGGCAATCATGTCGACCATCATCAACAAGGGATACGTCTCAAAGCGCGGTCAGGCTCTTGTGCCCGAGTGGATCGCCTTCACGGTGACTCGTTTTCTTGAAGAAAACTTCGGCAACCTCGTTGACTATGCATTCACCGCGCAGATGGAAGAAGACCTCGACCAAATTGCCAGCGGTGAACTAGATCGCACAAAGTGGCTGAGTGAGTTCTATTTCGGAACTTCGCCTCAAACAGGCTTGCGCAACACGGTTGAAAACTTGGGCGAGAGCGACCCACGCGCAATCAACTCAATTTCAATTACCCCAGACATCACCCTGCGCACCGGAAAATACGGTCCATACCTAGAGATCATCGGCTCGCCTGAGGCAGAAGGCGCTGACGAAAATGGCCGTCGAATCGTGAACATTCCAGAGGGTCTTGCTCCAGATGAATTGACCCCGGTCAAGGCTCAAGAGCTAATCGATGCCCCGGTGATTACCGATCGAGTCTTAGGTCAAGACCCCGAGACCGGCTGCGACGTCCTCTTCAAAGATGGCCGCTACGGGCCATACGTGATGATTGATGACCCTAAGGCTGCAAAGCCAAAAACGGCTTCACTTTTCAAAACCATGAGCCCTGAAACTCTGACCTTTGACGATGCCTTGAAGCTGTTGTCGTTGCCTCGCGTGATCGGTGTTGACCCAGAATCGAACACAGAAATAACCGCCCAAAATGGCAAGTTCGGCCCATATCTAATGAAGGGCAAAGATTCACGATCACTTCAGAGCGAAGACCAGATTTTCGATCTTGACCTTGCTGGCGCGCTCGAGATTTTTGCTCAGCCTAAATATGGCGGTCGTCGCACTGCAGCAACCCCGCTAAAAGAATTTGGCGAAGACCCCGCATCGAAGTTGCCGGTTGTCGCTAAGACGGGTCAATTTGGCTTGTATGTCACCGATGGCGTTATCAATGCGACCGTGCCGAAAGACGAAAATCTTGAAGAGATGTCGCCAGACCAAGCGTTTGAGTTGCTTGCGATTCGACGCGAAAAACTTGGCGTTGAGCCAGGCGAAGCGCCACCTAAGGCAGGCAAATCTGGCGGTCGCAAGCCGGCCACCGGCACGGCACGCACGGTCAAGCGCGGCGCAACTCGAAAGAAATAATCATGGCGGGTTTGTTCATTTCGTTTGAGGGCATCGATGGAGTCGGCAAGTCAACGCAAGCCGATTTGCTAGAGGGCTTCTTGACCGCTTCGGGTCGCAAGGTGGTTCGAACTCTTGAGCCCGGCGGCACTGAACTCGGTCAAGAAATCCGTCAGATTTTGCTGCACCGAAAAGGTGCGGTCGGTGCTCGCGCCGAAGCCTTGCTTTTTGCAGCCGATCGAGCGCATCACGTTGAAACGTTGGTTAGACCTGCGCTTGAGCGAGGCGAGGTCGTCATCACCGATAGATATCTCGACTCGTCAGTTGCCTATCAAGGGGCTGGGCGAGTGCTTGACAAAAAGCAAATTCGCGACCTTTCTTTGTTTGCAGTTGAAGGCCTTTTGCCAGACCTCACCGTGCTGCTAGACCTTGACGCTGGTG
>CALDKR010000020.1 GCA_937898095.1 uncultured Rhodoluna sp. | reverse complement strand
TCGTTCTCGATTTTGGTCGTGAAAAAGGCGGCTTTGGCATCTGGCTAACTATCGCGGTCTGCGGCTATCTAGCAATGTTGATTGTTCCTCTGCTTTTGAGGTTGCTCTTGCCAAATCGTCGATTGCCAGCAGTCGTTTATGCTCTTGTGTTTCTAGCGTCAGGTTTCATTCGCGGTGCCGTGATTCTCGCTATTGGTCGCGAGGCCGATGTTATTCCGGCAAGCGAGTGGGAATATCGTTTGCTTGGTTCACCAATGTTTGTGTTTGTTTCGCTTTCACTAGTCACGGTCTTGGTTTCAAACTCGGTGCGAGCGACAAAAGAATTAGAGGCGCTCGAGACCAGTCGCCTACTGCTCGAAAAGCGCCTGAGTTCGATGCGAACTGAGATTGCCCGCATGAACGCCGAGGTAGCCGGAAGGGTGTCCGGCCTGATTTCACCAGTGATTCAGCAGCTTATGGAGAACCTTCGTGGCGCAAAAGCCAGCGAAATTGGCAAAGAAATTCAGGCCCTTCGCTCGACCGTTGACGACGTGGTCAGGCCACTTAGCCTGGCGATTGCCCAGGGTTCAGAAGATCTTTGCGAGACAGAGGTGACGAAGGCCAAAATTTCAATCAGGCAAGAATTTAGGCTTTCGAGCAAGATTCAAATTTCTAAACTGATATTGCCATTCTGGGCAACAGTGCTAATCGCCCTGGTTTCGACGCCTGCGTCTCTTGTGTTTTATCTTGACGATGCAGTGGCGGCATTGTTCATTTTGGGAACCACCATTTTGTTAGTTCTCGAGGTTGCCGCCGTGCTCTTGCGCAGAGTGACGATCAAGACTCTGCCGGGTTTCTTTCTTCAGATAGCCATCTTCGCCGTTGCCGGTTATGCCGCAAGCCAGACGCTTGCGCTTTCAAACTTGCAGGCTGGTTCCTATCCGACGCCGAGGATCGTGTTGTTGACAATAATCATTGGAATTGCAATGTTTCTTGGACAGATGCGACAGACGCAGCGCGTTGCAACTCAAGAGGCCGCTCGTGAAGTAAACGCACAACTTGAGTTGCTCAACTCGCAGGCACGTCGCGAACTTTGGTTGAACCGTCGACGAATCGCAACGGTGCTTCACGGACCAGTGCAGGCTGTTTTATATGCTTCGGCCATGCGACTTGCGCAATCGGCGCGACCATCAAAGAAGCTAATTCAAACGGTTAACGCCGATCTTGAAAGCGCACTTGAAGTTTTGAAATTTGATTCGATCGAGGCGCCTAGTCTGCGCGAAGTTCTGCGCCAGATTGTCGATGTATGGGCTGGCACGTGCGAAATCTACTTGAGTGTTTCGAAGAGTGTTCTTCAAGTTACGAAGAAGAACGCCCTTTTGGCCGAGGCGGTGCTCGAGGTTTTGCGTGAGGCGATTTCGAATGCGATTAAGCATGGTCAGGCAACCGAAATCGACGTTGAGGCTGCGGTTGTTGGCAACCTAATCGAGATCTCGATTGTGAACAACGGAAAGTCTCCAGTGAACCGTGCCGGCAAGGGCTTTGGCTCAAAACTCTATGACGAGCTGACCCACACCTGGAGTCTTGCCGAAACGGCAGATGGCCGCACCAAGTTTGGCGCGACCATCTTCATTGCCTAGTCAAGCTAGGCGTTGCCAGCAGGGTGACTATCCCCAATTTATGAGGGGGATAGCCCCGGTCTCAGGATTCGCATCGCCCGGCTGTGGCTGCAAATACATAGCCTTTAAGC
>CALDKR010000019.1 GCA_937898095.1 uncultured Rhodoluna sp. | reverse complement strand
GAATAGGGCTGTCGGCAAGCCCGAAATTGCTAATCGCAGACGAACCAACCTCTGCACTCGATGTGACTGTGCAACGCACGATTCTTGATCATCTTGCAGAACTCACGGCAGCCAGTGGCACTTCGGTTATTTTCATCACTCACGATCTTGGTTTAGCCGCCGAGCGTGCAGAAAAAATCGTGGTCATGAACCGCGGGCGGGTGGTCGAAGCAGGGCCAAGTCTTGAAGTTCTCAGAAACCCTAAGCACCCCTACACCAAGAAGCTTGTTGCAGCCCGCCAAGTTGAAACTCGAGAATCGCGCACCGGCGCTGAGACGGCAATTTCAGTCAAGGGTCTCTCAAAGGTTTATCAAATCAAGGGCTCAGGCTTCAAGACCACACCATTCAGCGCAGTCAGTGATGTGAGTTTCGAAGTCAAGCGAGGCACAACTCTGGCTCTGGTTGGTGAGTCTGGTTCGGGCAAGAGCACCGTCGCAAAGATGCTTCTCGGGCTAGAAAAACCAACAGCGGGCGAAATTCATATCGCGGGCAAAAATCTCGCTGAACTCAGCAGGCGCGAACTGTTCGAAATGCGACGTCACATGCAGCCAGTTTTTCAAGACCCCTACGGCTCGCTTGACCCGCTGATGAATATCGCAAACACAATTGCCGAACCTCTGGTGACCCACAAAATCGGCAATCGCAAAGAGCGCCAGCAGAGAGTTCGTGAGTTGCTAGAGCAGGTGTCTCTGCCATGGTCGGTCTCGAGCAGATATCCAAACGAGCTCTCAGGTGGCCAACGTCAACGTGTCGCTATTGCCCGTGCACTGGCATTGAAGCCCGAGATTGTCATTCTTGACGAGGCTGTTTCGGCTCTAGACGTTCTAGTGCAGGCGCAAATTCTTGATCTTCTTGCCGAACTTCAAAATGAGCTCAACCTCACATACTTGTTTATAACCCATGACCTTGCGGTGGTTCGCGCCATAGCAGACCAGGTGGCGGTGATGAACAAGGGTGAAATCGTTGAGTTCGGTGAGACCGCAAGCATTTTTAAGCAACCGAGCCAGGAATACACGCGAAACTTGCTCGCGGCTATTCCTGGAGCCTCATTATTTAGCTAAAAAGTTGATGACCCCAATACTCGCCGGGCTTGAGTCCCGGTGGGCAAACGTAAGCTCCCGAGCCAATCACAGTCACATATTCATTAAGGCGATCGCTGTTGGCTAGCGCGCGCTGCAATGGCACAAACTGACGCTCAAGATCCTTCTGAAACGAAATAAACAGCAGCCCGGCATCTATGCGGCCGACTCGGTCGGTGCCATTTGAATAGTTGTAGGCGCGACGCAATATCTTGACACCGCCGTGCCGGCTCGGATGAGCCAGAGCCATGTGTGAATCAGAGGCAATTGCCGTTTGGCCAGAACTATCGCGAACTGAAAAATCAGGTGTGCTAAATTCTGTGCCACCGCTTAGCGGCGCTCCCTCACCTTTGTTGCGCCC
>CALDKR010000018.1 GCA_937898095.1 uncultured Rhodoluna sp. | reverse complement strand
GGTAGTGCTGTTCGACGAGATCGAAAAAGCTCACCCGGACATCTTCAACTCGCTGTTGCAGATCCTCGAAGAAGGTCGCTTGACCGACGGTCAGGGTCGCATCGTTGACTTCAAGAACACCATCATCATCATGACCACCAACCTCGGCACTCGCGACATCGCTCGCGGCGCAATGGGCTTCACTCTCGAGGGCGACAATGCCAACGACTATGAGCGCATGAAGGGCAAGGTCAACGAAGAGCTCAAAAAGAACTTCAAGCCTGAGTTCTTGAACCGCGTCGACGAGACCATCGTGTTCCCGCAGCTAATCAAGTCAGAGTTGGTTCAGATCGTCGACCTGTTCGTCAAGCGTTTGGCATTGCGCCTCGAAGACCGCGACATGACCCTAGAGGTTTTGCCAGCGGCCAAAGATCGCCTGATCGATATCGGCTTCGACCCGGCGCTCGGTGCTCGACCACTTCGTCGAGCTGTTCAGCGCGAAGTTGAAGACAAGCTGAGCGAAAAGATCTTGCACGGCGAGCTAAAGAACTCGACCCACGTTGTGGTCGACTTCGTCAATGGCGAGTTCGTGTTTGACAGTCGCTCAACTGAGCCGGTTGCAGTGAGTGCACCAGCAGTCTCTGGGCTTGAGGTCGAATCTAACCTTGATGCGTCGACTTCAAGCGACTCAGACAACTAATCTGGTTCAATGACTTCACCTTCACCCGTCAACAAGGGTCTATTCACCGTGCGCCCAGCGCATACCGGTGATGTTGCCGGCATTAGACAGATGCTTCAGCCCTATGTTGACCGCGGAGTGATGCTCGGCAAAGAGACCGTGCAGCTGTTCGAAGACATTCAAGAGTTTGAGGTTGCAGTTGACCCAAACGACCGCGTGGTTGGTTGCGGTGCGCTTCACGTGATGTGGCAAGACCTAGCCGAGGTGCGCACCGTTGTCGTGGCTGGCGATGTTCGTGGCCAGGGTGTTGGTCACGCAATTCTCGAAGAGCTATTGGCCAAAGCAAAAAACCTGAGGGTTCGACGCGTCTTTTGTCTAACTTTTGAGACTGAATTTTTCGGCGCTCACGGTTTTGAGCCGATTTCAGAGACCCCAATTGACGATGCAACCTATCAAGAGCTCTTGCTCTCAACCGACGATGGTGTTGCTGAGTTTCTTGATTTAGCCCGCGTCAAGCAAAACACTTTGGGCAACACTCGCATGCTTAAGCTGCTCTAACCAGTTCGCTGGTTAACCTAGTTTTATGTCAGCTTCACGATTCCCACAGCGCCCATCTGCCGATGTCTATCGCCGCCGCCGCATCATCGCCCTGGTGGTTTTAGTTTCTCTCATTGCCTTTGTATGGTGGGGCGTCGCGAGCATCGTCGGAGCGATTTCGAACGTCTTCAACCCGCCAACTAGCTCAACCTCAGAGACCACCGCACCAACTGCCGCTGGCGAGGTTGCAGCTTGTGTGAACGGCACGGTTTCGATCGAAGCCGTGGTTGCCACCAAAGATGGCACAGCTGCCGCAAGTTTCGACCCAGGTGTGAACCCATACATCGGATACAAAATCACCAACAGCTCTGAAGTCGACTGCACCTTCGATGTCGGCGCAGCCACCACTTTTTATACGATCACCAGCGGCACCGAAACAATCTGGACCTCAAAGCAGTGCACCGACCGCGCAGCGCTAACCGCATCGGTCATCACTTTGAAAGCTGGCGAAACTCTAGAGAGCCCGCTCAGCCCATGGGCTCGTGTCTATAGTTCTGACACCGGCTGTGGTGCCGACCAAAAGCCAGTCACCGGCGAAGGCGCCTCATATCACCTGCAGGCTGAAGTTGCCTCGGTGATCTCGACCGACACCAAGCAATTTGTTTTGAACTAGCCAGCAACTACCAGTTGAGCGCTAGGGCCAAAGCAGCCTTTAGGTCGCCAACTTTTGAATCGACCGAGCGCACAAAGCCGAGGCGCGATGCCTCGGTGGCGCGAATTTTGTCGTTGCTGACTTTGCGAATTTCACCGGCGAGCGAGATTTCGCCAAAGGCAACTAGGTTGTGAGCAATTGGCTTGTCTTGCACTGCCGATGCAATTGCGACGGCAATCGCGAGGTCGGCCGCCGGTTCAATCAGACGAACCCCACCAACTGTTGAAACATAGACATCCATCTCGCTGAGGCGCAGACCAGCGCGGCGCTCAAGCACGGCTAACAACATGGCCACACGAGAAGAGTCAACACCGTTGGTCACGCGCCTTGGTTGTGGCGCCGAAGACTTGACCACCAAAGCCTGCACCTCGGCGATGAGAGCGCGTTTGCCCTCGACGGTGACGGTGACGCAGGTGCCTGAAACCGGTGAATCACCTCGAGACAAAAACATGTCCGACGGGTCTGGAACCTCGCGGATGCCCTCGCCAGTCATTTCGAAGCAGCCAACCTCATCGGTTGGACCAAATCGGTTTTTGAGCGAACGCACAAAGCGCAGCGAAGTTTGACGATCGCCCTCGAAGTGGCAAACCACATCGACCAGGTGCTCTAGGGCTCGAGGCCCGGCAATCGAGCCGTCTTTGGTCACGTGACCAACCAGAATCACCGGCAGGTTGCGCTCTTTGGCAACGCGAATCAAATTAGCGGCCACCTCGCGAATTTGCGAGGGCATTCCCGCTGCGCCATCGATTTCAGAGGCGGCGATGGTTTGCACAGAATCGACCACCAAAAGCTCGGGCGCAACGGCATCGATCTGACCGAGCACGGTTGAGAGATCGGTTTCGGCTGCTAGATAGAGGGTTTCAACGAGTGCACCAGTGCGCTCGGCGCGCAACCTGACCTGGCCCACTGATTCTTCACCCGAAACATATAGAACTTTTTTGCCAGCCTTGGCTGTGTTTGCGGCCACCTCAAGCAGCAGGGTTGATTTGCCCACGCCAGGCTCGCCAGAGAGCAGAATCACAGCGCCAGGAACAAGCCCGCCACCGAGCACGCGATCGAATTCGCCAACCTTGGTTGGCCATGAGGCAACGGCAACAGATGAAAGATCGGTGATTGGCTTGGCAGCCGCCGACTCAACTAGGCGAACCGCCTTGACGCTGCGAACCGTGCCCAGCCCGCGCCCGCCGGCTGATGACTCTTGCATCGAGCTCCAGGCTTGGCATTCACCGCAGCGGCCAACCCATTTTGGGGCGGTCCAGCCGCATTCGGTGCAGACAAATTCAGTCTTTTCGCGCGCCATTTTTCTCCTAATTTCTAAACCAAAACTACCCTGAGCATCCGACATTTTTAGGCGTTGTCAACAGCGTGAGGTTTTGTCGGCGGCCCAGCCTAAACTGAAGTTGTGAAAATCAATCGCATCGCAATTTTGGGCTCGGGCTCGATGGGTCAGGCCATTTTGAGCGGCCTGCTAAAGTCTGGTTTCGACCCGCTAAACGTTGCCGTCAGCACAAACTCAGACGCCAGCGCTGCGATGCACCTCGACACCTATGGCGTGACCGCGTTTGCCCTCGAAAACGGTGACGATGCAAATCAAATGGCTGTTGCGGGCGCCGACGTGGTTTTGGTTGCGGTCAAGCCGGCTTATGTCACGCAGGTTCTAAAAGACGTCGCTGACAACCTCGACGACAATGCGCTGGTCATCAGCGTTGCCGCGGGAATCACCACCGCAGCCATGCAAAGTGTTTTGCCTGAAGACGTTGCAGTTGTGAGGGCCATGCCAAACACTCCAGCAATCGTGGGGCGTGCAGTCACCGGTCTTGCTCAGGGCTCGCGCAGCACAGCCGATCACATCGCAATTGCCACCGAGCTCTTTGAAACCGTGGGTCAAGTTTTGGTCGTCGACGAATCTCGAATCGATGCACTCAGCACCATCAGCGGCTCAGGGCCTGCTTATGTCTTCTATCTAATCGAGCAGTTCACCGCGGCGGCAAAGCATCAGGGGTTCAGCGATGCCGAGGCAGCACTTATGGTCAACGAAACATTTTTGGGTGCAGCCGAATTGCTAATCGCATCGGGCAAAGCACCGGTTGAGCTTCGTCGCCAAGTCACCAGCCCAAACGGCACAACCGAGCGAGCGATCGCGCGCTTTGCCGAGACAGATCTCGAAACCATGTTCATCGAAGCCACCGACGCAGCGCTTGCTCGCGCCAAAGAGTTAGGTAATCTAAAGCCATGACCGACACATTCGCAGCAATTGCAGACCCAATCCGTCGCCAAATTCTTGAGGCGCTATTGGCAACCCCAGGCCAGTCAGTTGGCCAGCTAGTTGAGCTAACCAAACTTGGTCAACCGACCGTGTCAAAGCACCTGAAGACTCTGCGCGATGCTGGGTTGGTCGAGGTCAAAACAGTCGGCCAAAACCGTTTTTATTCAGCTGACGCCAAACCACTAGAGGCTGTTATCGATTGGGCCGAGGGCTTCACTGCCGGCACTCCAACTGCACTCGAAGAGCAGTTTGGTGAGATTGGTGAAAAGGTCGGCAGTTGGTTGGCAGCTGGCTCAACCTGGCTGGGCAACAAAGTCGCCGAGCAGGTCACCATCGAGACCGATGCCAAAAAGCTTGGCCGAGAGCTAGGTCGCAAACTTGCCGATGCAAAGCTAGAGGCTGAAAAAGCATCACGCGGTGCCGAAAAGCAGGCTCGGGCCAAGGTCGACGAAATCGTAGCCCAAATCGAAGACGCAATGGCCGAGGTTAAGACCAAGGTCACAACTCGCGTTAAGCGATAGTTCAAGTCGTAGAATTCGAAAACCCCAGCCACATAACTGGCTGGGGTTTTCGCTTAAATCGAAATCAAATCTGCTTATACAGCAACTGCATTTTCATTTTGAAACAACCCGCTAAATGCGCTCAGCATCGCTTTGTTCCACTCGGCTTCGGCAACCGGATCAGTGTCTAGTTCGGCAATCACGCGGCCATGAAGCAGGCCAAGAACAACCGTCGCGGCCGCGCGTGGTGTCAAGTGTGACTTGAGCATCTTGCGATCGTGCAGCATTTGCATAACCTCGGTTAGGCCATTGGTTAGCTCATTCTGAACCTCGGCCAGGGCTTGACGAAGCAGCGGGCGACCAGTGGTGTTGCCAATGATTGCGGCGCGTTCGCTAGCCGGAAGCCGACCAAAGTGATCGGTCAAAAACTCGAACATTTCGTCATAGTGCTTGGCAATCTCTTGGGTGGTGTGCAGATTTGCCATAAAACGCTTGACCTTGGCGATGTCTTCGCGAACAGAGCTGGCGAAGTTGTGAACATAGGTGGCGCGAATTAGGCCATCGCGGTCGCCAAAGTGGTGATAGATAGAACCAATTGAAACCTTTGCGCGAGCAGAAATATCTTGGATGCGCACCGAGGCCTCGCCGCCCTCGAGGAGCGCCTTGCGAGCTTCGGTCACAACGGTTTCGATAGTCGAGTGTGCTCGAGACTGTTTTGGCTGCGGTGCAGCTTTTGATGATTTAGGCACGGCTTACTTTCTAGAAAATAAAGCAGTTGATTTTCCAAAAAATTATGCCACCAAACCGCGCAAATGTTTAGGGGCAATTCGTTACACAAAAACCCGAGGCATTATGCCCCGGGTTTTTGTTTGAGATTCAGACGTGCGTCGAATTATTTCTTTTTAGCAACTGCCTTCTTAGCAGACTTGACTGCCTTAGCTGGCTTGGCTGCGAAGACCTGCAAGAACACCATTGCAATTGCGCCACCGGCAAGCTGCGCAATGACGATCCAAGCGCTGAAGTCAATTGCCTGACCGACGATTGAAAGACCAAAGCTAACCGCCGGGTTAGCCTGTGCGCCGGTGATGGTGAATGAAGCAGCAGCGAAAACCCAAAGGCCGACCGCCGCAGGAATCAAGTTGCCCAGCTTGTTGCCGGCAAGATAGCCGACCAAGAACACCAAGCCGCCAGTCGCGAAAAGCTCACCGATGATTGCCGCAGCCGATGGCGCAGCACTTGAGGTGCCGAAACCGCTGATTGACTTGCCGACAATCTGTGCGCCGATAAACGCACCGACCAGGGCACCAGCTAGCTGTGCTGCAATGTATGCGCCCAACTCAGATAGCGACAGTGCCTTTTTGGCATAGAAATAAAGCGAAACTGCAGGGTTTAGGTGACCGCCTGAAACGCCAGCGGTGATCAAGATTGCCAATCCAAGAGTCGTGGCTAGTGCTGCGTGAGCAGCCATGTGGTCGCTGCCTGAGTTGGCGACGGCGGCGACAATCGCCGACAAAAACATTAGAACGCCGAGAAACTCAGCGATTGACTTTTTTAGCAGTGCATTGATTTTCATGACAGCCCTTTCATACGGATGCATCATTCGCATCGAGTTTAGAAGCGGGTTTGGCTAATTCTGGGGATATCCGAGTTAACTCTTGGCGCACAGTTTCGACTAAGATGGGCAGAATGCAAGGCCAGAAATCTTCTGTGCCGATTAATTCTGTGAGGTCTTCGTGGGTTCAGTTATCAAGAAGCGTCGCAAGCGTATGTCTAAGAAGAAGCACCGCAAGTTGCTTCGCAAGACTCGCCACCAGCGTCGCAATAAGAAGTAAATCTTCTGCAGCTTCAAAACCCGTCACTTCGGTGGCGGGTTTTGCTTATTAAGCAGACTTTTTATTGGCGCGCAGTTCGCGCTTTTTGAAATCAAGAATCTTCCAGCCGGCAGCCTTTGCATAGACCTTGAGCTGCTTGTCTGGGTTGACTGCAATCGCATTGCCAACTGCAGTTAGCATCGGCAGATCGTTAACCGAATCGCTGTATGCATAAGACTTGCGCAGACTGATGTTGCGCTCTTTTGCAAGAGCCTTGATCGCACGGCGTTTGTGTTTGCCATGCAGAGCCTCGCCGACCAGCTGCCCGGTGAGCACGCCGTCTTTTTGCTCAACGATTGTGCCCAGGCCACCAGTTAGACCAAGCTGCTTGGCAATCACATTTGCGATCTCTTGAGGGGTCGCGGTGACCAACCAAACCTCGCGGCCATCGGCAATGTGCTGGCGCGCAAGACGCACGGTCTCAGGCCAAAGTTTTGGTTTGATGAACTCCGAATAGCAGTGCTCGGTTAGGTCGGCAAGCTCTTTTGCCTTGTGGCCGGCAATCAAGCCCAGTGCGCGGTCTTTGATGTAGTTGAGGCCTTTGGCGGTTTCGCCGCGTGAGATGAAGCGAAACTGCTCCCAGGCAAATCGCCACAAATCTTGGCGCTTGAAAAAGCCGGCTTTGAACGCGGCCTTGCCGAAGTGAAAGCTGCTCGATCCGCGCAAAATTGTGTTGTCGACGTCAAAAAAAGCCGCTTCGATTTTGCGGTTTTTAGCGTCGGACTTAGGCACCCGAACAGTCTAGAGCCCGGTTGCCCGCCAAGGACGCGCGCCACATCGCCTAGTCTTGAATTGTGAGTGCACCGATCGAAATCAAAATGCTAGGCAAACCCGGATGCCACCTCTGCGATGATGCCCGCGAGGCCATCCAAGAAGTAATCGAAGATTTTTCAAATCGCCATTCGGCAACAGAAATCACTTTGGTCGAGCAAAGCATTCTCGATGATGAGGCTTTGTCAGAGAGATATTTTGAAGAGATCCCGGTGATTTTTATCAACGGAAAACAGCACGCCTATTGGCGAGTAGACACCGAGCGCCTGACCAGGGCACTGTTTGCTTTGGTGAACGCCTAAACTCAAATTAGGTGACTATTCGCGATTCAAGGCAAGCGCAAACTGCCGAGCAGTCGCAAAAACGAGGGGATCAAGATGTTCAAACTAATTCGATGGATTCTCAAGCGCTTTTGGTTTCCGATTTTGCTAATCGTGCTCAGCCGCCTTGGCAAAAAGCACGAGTGGGCAGCAAAGGCCCACAACATGCTCAACCGCTTCTAATTGCGTGAGGTCTTGTCTATACTTTGGGTATAGACATTGGAGGCAGTCATGAAAACGATCATTGAGGCAAAAGTTTTTAAGAATGGCGGCAGCAATGCAATTCGGTTGCCTAAGTCAGTTGAATTGTCAGGCACCAGTGTTTACCTAGAACTTGATGAGGCAGCGCAAACGCTGATTCTGCACACCACCAAACCTCAACCGTTCGCCAAGCTTTTTCGAATACAAGCCGAGCATTCTGTCGAACTTAACCGTGATTGGAATTTTGAACGCGTTGACTTTGACTACGAAACTAGAGA
>CALDKR010000017.1 GCA_937898095.1 uncultured Rhodoluna sp. | reverse complement strand
CACCTGGTTGTGGTCCAGGGGGCCGCGGGTTCAAGTCCCGTTACTCACCCGAAAATAAAAAAGCCTGGTGACCCAGGCTTTTTTATTTGAAGCCCCGCTAGGAGTAGTGCAACTTCATTTGAATGTTTTGAATAAATAAAAAAAGCCCCGGAAAACATCCGGGGCTTTTTTTATTTGAATCTATTTATTGGCCATTTCGATGAGCAATTCGCGCACACGGGCTGCGTCTGCCGAGCCCTTCATGGCTTTCATAACGGCACCGATTACGGCTCCGGCTGCCTGCATGCGACCATCGCGAATTGCGTCGAGCACATCAGACTGACCCACAAGTGCTGCCTCAATAGCCGCAACCAGTGCGCCATCATCAGAGACAACCTCAAGACCGCGCTTCGCCACGATCTCAGAAGGTGAGCCCTCGCCGTCTAAGACAAAGGTCAAGACCTCGCGAGCAAGGCGGTCGTTTAGCTTGCCCGCCTCAACCAGGCCTGCCAACTCAGCAACGTGAGCTGGGCTGATCTCTGGGTCAGAAACATCTTTATCGGCGGCGTTTGCAACACGTGCGATTTCGCCAGTCCACCATTTGCGAGCAGACTGAGGCTTGGCACCAGCCGCAACCGTTTCTTCAATTTGGTCGAGAAGGCCTGAGTTAACAACGTCGCGGAACTCCAGTTCGGCAAAGCCCCACTCGCCCTGAAGGCGCTTGCGACGCTCGGCAGGGTTCTCAGGCAGCTTAGCTCGCAGTGACTCAATTAGCTCAGCTGATGGCTGCACCGGAACCAGGTCTGGCTCTGGAAAGTAGCGGTAGTCGTCGGCGTCTGACTTTGGTCGACCAGAACTGGTTGAACCCTTGTCTTCGTGCCAGTGTCGGGTCTCTTGGATGATTGACCCACCTTTTGCCAAAATCGCAGCTTGGCGCTGAATTTCATAGCGAACAGCTCGCTCAATTGAGCGAAGTGAGTTTACGTTCTTAGTTTCGGTGCGAGTGCCCAGTTTTTCTTGGCCGTGCGGGCGAAGCGAAACGTTTGCGTCACAGCGCACGTTTCCTCGCTCCATGCGGGCGTCTGAAACATTCATAGCCTTGACCATTTCGCGAATCAAACGCACGTATGCAGCAGCAAGTTCAGGAGCCTCAGCGCCAGCACCGAAAACCGGCTTGGTGACGATCTCGACCAGCGGAACACCCGCACGGTTGTAGTCGACTAGAGAATATTCAGCGCCCTGGATGCGGCCAGTTGCACCACCGATGTGAGTTAGCTTGCCAGCATCTTCTTCCATGTGGGCGCGCTCAATAGCAACAGTGAATACGTTTCCTGAAGGAACCTCAACATCTATTGATCCATCGAATGCGATTGGCTCGTCGTATTGCGACGTCTGAAAGTTCTTGGCCAGGTCTGGATAGAAGTAGTTCTTTCGCGCAAAACGACCGGTTGGCGCGATCTGGCAACCTAGAGCCAAACCAATCGAAATGCTCGACTCAACTGCTTTGCGGTTAACCGCCGGCAACGAACCAGGAAGACCTAGGCAGATCGGGCAAACGAAGGTGTTTGGCTCGCCACCAAACTCGTTGCGGCAGCCGCAGAACATCTTGGTGTTGGTGTTCAGCTCAACGTGCACCTCGAGGCCGATAACAACCTCAAACTGCTCTAGAGCCTTCTCGTAATTCATTAGTTCGTCTTTAGCCATTAGCCGCGAACCTCCAACTCAGGTGCAAAATCAATCATTCGCTTGCCCCAAACCTGCTCGTGCATCGCCTCTAGGGTTGCGCCGACTTGATACAGGCGTGCATCTTGACGAGCCGGTGCCAAAAGCTGAATTCCGACTGGAAGTCCGTCTTCGTCTGCTAGGCCGTTAGGCAATGACATTCCAGGAATGCCGGCCAAGTTTGCCGGAATGGTGGCGATGTCGTTTAGATACATAGCCAACGGATCTTCGACCTTTTCGCCAAGCTTGAAAGCAGTGGTTGGCGCGGTTGGCGAGGCTAGCACGTCAGCCTTTGCAAACGCCGCCTCGAGATCGCGCTGAATCAGAGTTCTGACCTTTTGAGCAGCGCCATAGTATGCGTCGTAGTAGCCGCTTGAGAGTGCATAAGTTCCAAGAATGATGCGGCGCTTCACCTCAGGACCAAAACCAGCCTCGCGGGTTGCAGCCATAACGCGTTCGATGGTTGGGTTGCCTTCAGGCGCAACACGCATTCCGAAACGAACTGAGTCAAACTTTGCCAGGTTTGATGAAGCCTCAGCAGGCAAAATCAAATAGTAGGCAGCGATTGCATATTCGAAGCTTGGGCAATCAACCTCGACAATTTCGGCACCGGCGTTGGCCAGCAGGTCGAGACTCTCTTGAAAACGAGCAGAAACACCAGGCTGAAAACCAGCGCCGGTTAGCTGCTTGATAACACCGATTCGCATGCCCTTTACGTCTTGCTTGCGAGCAGCCTCTGCCATTGAACCAAGCGATTCAGGCAACGAGGTGCTGTCGTGCGGGTCGTGACCAGCAATCAAATCTTGAAGCAGCGCAGAGTCGAGCACGTTTCGAGAAACCGGGCCAATCTGGTCTAGTGAGCTAGCCAGGGCAATCAAGCCATAGCGTGAAACTGCACCGTATGTCGGCTTGGTGCCGACAGTGCCGGTGACAGCAGCCGGAAAACGGATTGAACCACCGGTGTCTGAACCGATCGCCAGTGGAGCCTGGAATGAAGCGACTACTGAGCTAGAGCCTCCGCCAGAACCACCAGGGATTCGATCTAGATCCCATGGGTTGTGACTTGGGCCATAAGCCGAGAACTCGGTTGATGAACCCATGGCGAACTCATCAAGGTTGGTCTTGCCCAAAATAGGCATTCCGGCGTTGCGCAATTTCGTGACGACGGTTGCGTCATACTGCGGAATCCAACCTTCAAGAATCTTTGAACCCGAGGTGGTTGGCGCATCGGTGGTGGTCAAGTTATCTTTGACCGCGATTGGCAAACCGGCAAGCTCGTGCAGGCGCTCACCCGCTGCGCGACGGCGGTCGATTTCAGCGGCTGTGGCCAGCGCCGATTCTGGTGAGGTGTGCAGATAGCTGTGAACATCTGCGTCGACGGCCTTGGTGCGATCAATGTGCGCTTGGGTCAACTCGACAGATGAAACCTGACCTGACTTCAAAAGCTCGACAAGTTCAGATGCGTTTTTGCGAATTAGATCAGTCATGGCTTACTCCTCATCCAAGATCGCTGCGACCCTGAAGCGACCGTCGCCGCTGTCTGGTGCGCTTGAAAGTGCCTGCTCTTGGGTCAGCGAAGGCTCAACGATGTCTTCGCGAAAAACGTTAGCCATCGGAATCGGGTGGCTAGTGGCAGGAATATCGCCTTCGACAGCCTTTTTGACTGTGGCGACTGAGTCGACGATTAGGTTCAACTGTTGGGCGAAACGCTCGACCTCTTGGTCGGTGACCAAAATGCGCGAGAGCCCAGCCAAATGGCGAACTAGGTCGGGGGTAATTTCAGACATGAATCTCTCTCAAAACCAGAGGGTATTTTGGTCAAGTTTAGTCGCCGAAGCTAGGCCTTGAGCCCGACTAGCCCTGCAGGCGGCGCACGAACTCTTGCTCATCGATGACTTCGATGCCGAGTTCTTCAGCTTTGGTGAGTTTTGAACCGGCATTTTCTCCAGCCACAACGAATGCGGTCTTTTTTGATACCGATGAGGCCGCTTTTCCGCCGTTTGAAATTATTGCCTCTTCGATTGATTCGCGGGTGAAAGTTTTCAATGAGCCGGTGGCAACGATGCTTAAGCCAGCAAAAATGCCTTCACCGGCGGCCGACTGCAAGCCTGGGCCCATGTGGCCCTCAATTTCAAGAACCACACCTGCCTTGCGCCAGGCTTCGATAACTTCGCGGTGCCAATCAACCTGAATCCACTCGCCTATCGACTTTGCGAGCGTTGGGCCAACACCATCAACCTCTGCCAGCTCTGACTCGCTAGCAGCGAAGATTCGATCTAGCGAACCAAAGTGACTGGTCAATGATCTGGCCGCAACCGGGCCAACATGCCTGATAGAAAGTGCAACCAAAATTCGCCACAGCGGCCTGGTCTTGGCTTCTTCAAGATTGCGAAGTAATTTAATTGCCACTTCGGCTGGTGTGCCGTCTTTCTTTTTGAAAAAATCAACGACCTTTTCTTTGCCGTCAGCATCAAGCTTGGCCAAACCGGTGTCAGCATCGACAACTCGGGCGCGAATTGGCAAAAGTTGATCGAGAGTCAGGTTGAACAAATCTGCCTCTGAGTGAATCGGGGCAGTTTCGGGTTCGACTGGTTGAGTGAGCGCTACGGCAGCCACATAACCAAGTGCTTCGATGTCCAGCACTCCCCTTGATCCGATGTATGCAATTCGTTCGCGCAACTGAGCCGGGCAGCTCTGGGAGTTGGTGCAGCGAAGGTCGACATCACCCTCGCTCGCCGGTGCCAGTGGCGCACCGCAATCTGGGCAGGCTGTCGGCATCACGAATTCGCGCTCAGTGCCGTCGCGAAGCTCAACGACCGGCCCGAGAATTTCAGGAATCACATCGCCGGCCTTGCGCAGCACTATTGTGTCGCCGATCAAAATGCCCTTGGCTTTGACCACGTCTTGGTTGTGCAGGGTGGCAAACTCAACCTCTGATCCGGCAACTTTGACCGGCTTCACCACCGCATATGGCGTGGCGCGACCGGTGCGGCCAACTGAAACCTTAATTTCGAGCAACTTGGTGTTGACCTGCTCAGGCGCATATTTATAGGCAATAGCCCAACGAGGCGCGCGCGAGGTGAATCCCAGTTCGCGCTGAGCCGCGAGGTTGTCGACCTTGACCACGACACCGTCAATCTCGTGCTCTAGCTTGTGACGCTGCGCTTCAAATTCGGCGATGTATGAAATGACATCGTCAACGGAGTCAACAACCCGAACTCGGTTCGAAGTCGGCAAGCCCCAACCGGCCAACAGGGCATACAGGTCGCTTTGATTTTCAACAGGCGCGTCTGGCCAGGCGCCAACGCCGTGAACCAGCATTTGAAGTGGGCGACTTGCTGTCACCTCAGCATTTTTCTGGCGAAGCGAACCAGAAGCTGAGTTTCTCGGGTTAGCAAAAGGCGCCTTGCCCTCGGCAATAAGACCCTCGTTGAGCCGGGCAAAATCTTCAAGGCCGAAGAAAATCTCGCCTCGAACCTCAACAAATTCAGGGTGATTGCTGCCGGCCAAACGCTTCGGAATCGACTTGATGGTTAGCACGTTGGCAGTGACATCTTCACCGACCACGCCGTCGCCACGGGTTGCCGCCGAGACAAGCTCGCCGCGGCGATAGCGAAGATTGACCGCGAGGCCATCGATCTTAAGTTCACACAAAAACTTTTGGCCGGCCGCTCGCTCTGACCAACTTCGCAGGTCGTCGAAGCTGAAAACGTTGTCGAGGCTCATCATGCGCTCAAGGTGCTCGACCGGGGCAAAAGTTTGATTTGCTGCGCCGCCGACTGTTTGAGTCGGGCTGTCGCCGGTGATTAATTCTGGATGCTGAGATTCGATGAGCTCTAGCTCGTGCATCAGCGAGTCGTAGTCAGCATCGCTGATTAGCGAGGCGTTGCCTTCGTAGTAGGCACGGCGGTGTGCGTTGATTTCGTCAGTGAGCTGCGCAACGCGAGCGATCGCCTGATCGAGCGTTAGATCACTCATTCGTTTGCGCCAACCGGAACGGCACTGACCGTGCGATCGATTGTGGTTTGCCCAAGAACACGCGTGCCAACATAAAGAACCGCGGTTTGACCTGGAGCAACGCCGATGAGTGCTTCTTTGAGTCGAATGACCAATTCTTCGCCAACCACAGCAGCCTCGGCCGGCAGTGCCTCACCGTGAGCGCGCACCTGAACTTCGATTTCAAACCACTCGGTCGGATTCTTGGGCGGCTGACCGCACCAGGTGAATTTGGAACCAGCCAGTTCGGCGATCGCTAGAGCAGACTGCGGGCCAACCACAACGGTGTTGGTTTTTGGCCGAACCTCAAGAACATAGCGTGGTCGACCATCGGCGGCGGGTCGACCAATCGACAGACCCTTGCGCTGACCGACCGTGAATCCATGGGTGCCATCGTGTTTTCCGAGAACATTGCCTTGGCGGTCGACGATCTCACCCTCAGCCGTGCCGACTCGCTCGGCCAGCCAGTCTTGAGTGTCTCCCTCTGGAATAAAGCAAATGTCATATGAATCAGGCTTGTTTGCAACAGCGAGCCCGCGCTGAGCTGCCTCGGCACGAATCAAATCTTTTGAGGCAGTTGCACCGAGCGGAAACATTGAATGCTTGAGCTGCTCTGCAGTCAAAACACCAAGAACATAGCTTTGATCTTTTGACATAGCCGCACTGCGGTGAAGCTCGAGGTTGCCGTCAGCATCGGTCAATAGCGATGCATAGTGGCCGGTGCAAACTGCGTCGAAACCAAGCGCCAATCCTTTTTCAAGAAGGGCTGAAAACTTGATGCGCTCGTTGCAGCGCATGCAGGGGTTCGGTGTGCGACCGGCTTGATATTCGGCAATAAAGTCGTCGACGACATCAATCTTGAATCGCTCGCTAAAATCCCAGACATAGTAGGGAATGCCAAGAATGTTGGCAGCTCGCTGTGCATCCATCGAATCTTCGATTGTGCAGCAGCCACGTGAGCCGGTGCGCAAAGTGCCAGGCATTCGCGAAAGCGCGAGGTGAACGCCGACAACCTCGTGGCCAGCCTCGACAGCTCGAGCGGCGGCAACTGCTGAATCAACGCCACCAGACATTGCAGCTAGAACCTTCATGCGCAGACCGCTTTCCTAAATCTCTCTAGGCAATTTTAGGTTGGCAAACCAGCTTTCAGGGCTGCTTCGTGAGCCTTTGGCAATGCCTGTAAGAAGGCATCAACATCTTGTTCAGTGCTCTGGTATCCGAAAGTAATGCGAATCGGCCCGCAGGCTTCTTCGTTGCTTCGCCCGATAGCAAGCAAAACGTGCGATGCGCCACTAACCCCTGCCTGGCAAGCTGAGCCAGTCGAGACTTGAACGCCAGCCTGGTCTAGCAAGAACAGCAAAGAGTCACCGTGGCAACCAGGAAAAGTGAAGTGGGCGTTGTTTGCCAAACCTGGCGCGTCTCCTCTTGAAAAACGAGCGGTTGGAACCGCTGCGCGAACGCCAGAAATTAATCGATCTCGAAGCTTAGACAAGCGCTCGGTTTCATGTTCGAGTTCGGCGACTGCTGCTTTGGCGGCCACGGCGAAGGCTTTTGCAGCGGCCGCTGTCAATGTTCCAGATCGCATACCGCGCTCTTGACCGCCGCCGTGAACCAGCGAGACTAGCTTGGCTGAGCGTGCCACTAACAAAGCGCCGACTCCGACGGGGCCGCCAATTTTGTGGGCGGTGATTGACATTGCGGCGAGACCCGAAGTCGCAAAGTTGACCTCAGTGTGACCAAATGCCGCAACCGCATCAGAGTGAACCGGTATGCCGTGTTCGGCAGCAATTGCGGTTATTTCGAGAATTGGGTTGATCACGCCGATTTCATTGTTCGCCCACATCACGCTGATAAGCGCAACCTCATTGCCGCGCTCGCTCAAAATTTGCCTAAGGTGCTCGAGATTGATTACGCCACGCTCATCTGCTTCGAGCCACTCGACCTCGGCTCCTTGATTTTTGACCAGCCATTCGATCGGGTCTAGCACCGCATGGTGCTCAGCGAGTGAAGAAATGATTAGCTTTTTTGCCGGGTCGGCGGCTTTTCGCTGCCAATAGAGACCTTTGACAGCTAGGTTGTCTGACTCAGTGCCACCCGAGGTGAAAATGACCTCGTTGCGATTCGCGACAACTGCTTCGGCAATTTCTTCGCGAGCTTCTTCAACAGCGCGTCGAGCAATTTGACCCGCACTGTGAATTGCAGACGGATTGCCAACGATTTTTAGGTGCTCGACATAAACCTCGAGTGACTCGGGGCGCAGCGGCGTCGTTGCCGCATTGTCGAGATACGCATTCATGAGAACAGCCTAAATCAGCGGTCACTCGTTAACAGATCTGAAACGTAACGCTGGGTAGTATTCAAGGGTTGCTCACTCAAAGCGGGGGCATGAGCGGCCAGGCAGCACATCTTTAGCTGTTTGAAATTCGATTCGATAAAAATGAGGGGCCTGAATGCATTCACCAGCCGGCCCATATTTTGCAAAGCTCGGAATCACTCACGAAAACGGCAAGGGCACAATTCGCGCCTATTCGGCCAGCGCTGGCTCAATTCAGCTGCACATTCTGAACCCTGAAAAAAGGTCTGAAACCCTAAAGCGAATCGATCTTTCAAAAGGCGAAAACGACATTTGGTCAGCGACCAGCGCGTTTATTCAGCCGGGCATTACATATGCACTGCGCGCCGACGGTCCAACCGGCCCGCGCCACAAGTTCAATCCGAGTTTGAATCTAATTGACCCATATGCACGAGGCATTGTTCGCGAGAGTGCTCGTGAGCTTTATAGCGTTGACATCAGCGATGATTTTGACTGGCAAGGGGTTTCGAAGCCCAACATTCCGATGGATGAAACCATTATTTATGAGGCACATCCGCGAGGTCTAACTCGCGCCAACGAAGCTTTGCCCGACGACATTCGCGGAACCTATGCAGCTTTGGGCCACCCAAGCACGATTGCCCACCTTAAGAAAATTGGCGTGACCGCGGTTGAGCTTTTGCCGATCCACCAAATCATTTCAGAGCCGCGTCTGATGAACATGGGCCTGATTAATTACTGGGGCTACAACAGCATCAACTTCTTCACTCCGCACCACCGCTATGCGAGCATGGCCGCCCAGGCTGCTGGGCCGCAAGCAGTCGTGAACGAGTTGAAAACCGCAATTCGCGAACTTCACCGCGCCGGCATCGAGGTAATTCTCGACGTGGTTTACAACCACACTGCTGAGGGTGGCGCCGGCGGGCTTACCTATTCATATCGCGGCCTCGACAACTCGAGCTACTATCGCCAAGACGATCTTGGCAACTATCACGACACCACCGGATGCGGAAACTCCTTGAATTTCGCTAACCCGCACGTTCTTCAGCTGGTCATGGATAGCCTTCGCTATTGGACTGACGAAATGCAAGTAGATGGATTCAGATTTGACCTGATGGCCACGCTGGCTCGCAACGAAATCAATCACTTCGATCCGAACCATCCGCTGCTTCAAGCAATGGCCGAAGATGAGATTCTGAGCCAATCTAAATTGATTGCTGAGCCCTGGGATGTCGGCCTAGGCGGATGGCAGACTGGCAATTTTCCAGATCGCTTTGCCGAGTGGAACGACCGCTTTAGAGACAGCGTTCGACGATTTTGGCTCTCAGACGTTGCCAGTGCAAGAACTAGCGGAAAACATTGGAACGGTGTCGCGGATTTGGCAACCCGACTTGCCGGATCTAAAGACATCATCGACGGCTCGACTGGCCCGATGGGTGTGGTCAATTTTGTCACCGCGCATGATGGCTTCACGCTCGCTGACCTGGTTAGTTTCGATGTGAAACACAATCAGGTGAACGGCGAGAGCAACCGCGATGGAACCAATGACAACCGTTCTTTCAATCACGGAGCTGAAGGTGATTTTGCCGACAAGCGAGTAAAGCAACTGCGCTTTAAGGCAATGCGCAACCTGATGGCAACACTTTTGTTCTCAGCGGGCGTTCCAATGATCACTGCCGGCGATGAACGCGCCAAATCACAGCAGGGCAACAACAATGCCTATTGCCAAGACAATGTGATCAGTTGGGTCAACTGGAAGCTAAACGAAGACCAGCAGAACCTCGAAGACACCGTGGCATTTTTGACCAAGTTGCGCCGTGAGAACAAAGTTTTGCGCCCGAACAGCTTTGGCAATTTCAATGAGGCTTCAGCAGACTCAGACCAAATTCGCTGGTACAACCGCGAAGGCGAAATTATGCCCGGCGAGCAGTGGGATGACCCCGAACATCGCACCCTTCAGCGCTTCAGCGCACACTTAGAACCAGATGGCTCGATTAGTGCGATGCTATTGGTGATTCACGGCTCAGAAACTGCGACAGAAGCCAAACTGCCGACTGAATTTGAGAATGCCGAATATCAACTGCTCTGGGATAGCGCTCTAGATCTGCCTGCAGAGCCAGGAAACCCCATCTCCGCCGGAGGCGCATTCAAGCTCGTAGGCGCCTCGATGAAAATCTTTAGAGTCAATTTCTTAACATCTATGTAAAGGCTTCCAGTTTCAGCCGTTCGCCATGCAAAAGTTCACTAGGTTACGACTGTGGCCAAATCATCAGTGAACACTCCTCAGCACTTCGACCCGATCGGTCGAATTCCAATTCTTTCGGTTAGCCCTTCAGTTGATGGCGGCCGTTGGCCAGCCAAAGCGTTCGACGGTGAAGTGCTGCCTTTCGCTGCGACAGTGTTTCGAGAGGGTCATGACGCCCTGGGTGCTGAGGTATTGCTGACCAGCCCCGCAGGCAAAACTCAAATCATTCGCATGCACGCGGGTGCGCCTGGTTCTGATCGCTGGCACGCTGAGGCACAGCTGAACTCAACCGGGCACTGGAAATTCGTAATCCGTGCATTTGGCGACGACTTTGAGACCTGGCACCACACTGCGCAGGTTAAATTGGCTGTTGGCGTTGACGAAGAGCTCATGATGCTTGAAGGAATCGCCCTGCTGACTCGAGCTGCGGCCGAAAAAGCGCGAAGCAAATCGAATGCGGCTATTTTGGTTGCTGCAGCCGAGGTGCTTGGCGACAACACACGCTCAGCTCAAGCCCGATTCGCAGCGATTGAAACCCCTGATCTGCTCGATGCAGTTCACGACCAACCGATTCGTTCGCTGGTCACCTACTCGGCTGAATTCACCATCAATTGTGAGCGAACAGCCAGTGGTTCAGCTGCTTGGTATGAATTTTTTCCGCGAAGCGAAGGCGCCAAGTTCGACACCAAGACTAAAAAGTGGACTTCGGGCAATTTCAAAACTGCCGCAAAACGCCTGCCTGCGGTTGCCGACATGGGTTTCGACGTTCTTTACATGCCGCCTATTCACCCAATTGGTCGAGCGTTTAGAAAAGGCCCGAACAACACCCTGAATGCGACTGGCGCCGACCCGGGTTCACCGTGGGCCATCGGCTCAGAGGCTGGCGGCCACGACGCCATTCATCCTGATTTAGGAACCGAAAAAGACTTTGCATCGTTCGTGAAGAAAGCCAATGAACTCGGCCTTGAAATCGCTCTCGACTTGGCATTGCAGGCGTCGCCCGATCACCCTTGGGTCAAAACCAACCCAGAGTGGTTCACCACTCGCGCCGACGGCACCATTGCCTATGCCGAGAACCCACCGAAGAAATACCAAGACATTTATCCGATTAATTTCGATAACGACTTTGATGGCATTTTCAACGAAGTTTTGAGAATCGTTCGCCTGTGGATCTCTCGCGGGGTCAAGATTTTCAGAGTCGATAACCCACACACCAAAACTGTTGAATTCTGGGAGCGCCTGATTGGCGCCGTGAACTCCGAGAACCCAGAGATTATCTTCTTAGCTGAAGCATTCACTCGCCCGGCAATGATGCACACTCTAGGCAAGGTCGGCTTTCAGCAGTCCTACACCTATTTCACTTGGCGAGACACTAAGGCAGAGCTTGAGTCTTATCTGACCGAGTTGGCCAAAGAATCCGCCGACTTCTTTAGGCCAAACCTTTGGGTTAGCACGCCCGACATTTTGACTCAGTTCTTGCAGTTTGGCGGCCCGGCGGGTCACAAACTTCGCGCAGCAATTGCAGCAACTGCGGGCGCTAGCTGGGGCATGTATGCCGGCTATGAACTGATTGAGTCGGTTGCGCGACCAGGCGCTGAAGAGCACATCGACAGCGAAAAATATGAATACAAGGCTCGCGATTGGTCTGCCGCAGAAAAATCGGGCCGTTCGATTGCTCCGTTCATCAAGAGACTCAACAAGATTCGCAAAGATCACCCAGCTGTTCGCCAGTTAAGAAATCTTGAACTGCACCATGTTGACGATGGCTCGATGCTCGTATTTTCAAAGCACCTTGACGCAAAGCACACTGGCAGCAAAAAGAGCGACACGATCATTGTTGTAGCAAATCTGGACCCGCACGCCGTTCGAGAAAGCACCGTGCACCTCGACTTGGCGAAACTCGGAATGCCGCAGGATTCTCGCTTTGAGGTCACCGATTTGATTAGCGACGAGACTTATGTTTGGGGCTCTTCAAACTATGTCAGGCTCGACCCGCGTGTTGAGCCGGTCCACATTCTAAAAGTCAAGAAACTCGTCTCTTAAGGAGCAACAGGTGGCAATTCGCAAGTCAAAAGAGGTTGTGCTTCCAGAAGTTTCGAGTGATCTGCTCTGGAGGATTGCCTCCGGAAGTCACCACGACCCGCACTCGGTCTTGGGTGCTCATCCGCATGAAAAGGGATGGGTCATTCGAACCCTCAAGCCACTGGCGCGCAGCGTTTCAATCGAACTTGGCGCGGGCGAGCTGGTCGAGCTCGAGCACCTTGAGCACGGAATTTGGCAGGGTTATGTCGCTGCGAAGAAGACCCCTGACTATCGAGTGATTGCCAAGTTTGAAAACGAAGGCACCACTCACGAGTGGCGCGTTGACGACCCTTATCGACACCTGCCAACTCTCGGCGAGCTCGACCTGCACCTGATCGGCGAGGGTCGCCACGAAGAACTTTGGCGTGCACTTGGATCGCACTTGACTTCAGTCAAAGGTGCACTGGGCGAAAGCTATGGCGTGCGCTTTGCAGTTTGGGCGCCAAACGCACAAGCAGTTCGCGTAACCGGAGATTTCAATCACTGGAACGGCACTGCCCACGCCATGCGAGTGATGGGCAGCACCGGCGTATGGGAACTATTTATTCCTGGCATTGAAGCCGGAACTAAATATAAGTATGAAATCTTGACTAAGGCTGGCCACTGGATTTCGAAAATCGACCCATTGGCACGCTTTGCAGAGACTCCCCCGAGCACCGCATCGGTTGTTGTCGAATCTTCATATAAATGGAAAGACTCAGCTTGGCTGAAGGCTCGTGCCAAACGCGATGCCATGAAGTCACCGATGAGCATTTATGAGCTGCATGCTGGCTCTTGGCGAAAAGATTTGAACTATCGCAGCCTTGCCGACGAACTGATTCCATACGTTCAAGAACTTGGATTCACTCACGTCGAATTCATGCCGATTGCCGAACACCCATACGCACCTTCTTGGGGCTATCAGGTCACCGGCTATTACGCACCGACATCGCGCTTTGGCACCCCTGACGATTTCAAATATTTGATCGACCGCCTGCACGCCGCCGGAATCGGCGTAATTCTTGACTGGGTTCCCGCGCATTTTCCTAAAGACGAGTGGGCACTAGCTCGCTATGACGGTGAAGCGCTTTATGAACACGCCGACCCTCGCCGTGGTGAACACCCCGACTGGGGCACCATGATTTTTGACTTCGGTCGAACTGAAGTCAAGAACTTTTTGGTCGCTAACGCTCTCTATTGGTTAGAGGAATTCCACATCGACGGGCTTCGCGTTGATGCGGTTGCATCGATGCTCTATCTTGACTACTCGCGCGAGGGAGGAAATTGGCTGCCAAATGAGTTTGGTGGGCGCGAAAATCTCGACGCAATCAAATTCATGCAAGAAGTCAATGCGACTGCCTATCGCCGCAACCCAGGCATCATGATGATTGCTGAAGAATCAACCAGCTGGGGTGGCGTGTCGGCGCCGACCGACGGTGGCGGCCTTGGCTATGGCTTCAAGTGGAACATGGGCTGGATGAATGACACACTCGAATACATTCAGAAAGATCCTGCTTATCGTCGCTATCACCATGGCGAGCTAACATTCTCAATGCTCTATGCCTACGACGAAAAATTCATATTGCCGATCAGTCACGATGAAGTGGTGCACGGCAAGGGCTCACTGCTCAACAAGATGCCGGGCGATCGCTGGCAACAGCTAGCTAACGTTCGTGCCTACCTGACATACATGTGGTCACACCCTGGCAAACAGTTGTTGTTTATGGGCTCAGAATTTGGCCAGCAGTCAGAGTGGAGTCAAGAACACGGCCTCGAGTGGTGGGTGCTCGATCAGCCAATGCATCAGGGGCTCAAGAGCCTAGTCGCGACCCTGAACCGCTTGTATGTTGAGAACCCTGCCCTGTGGCAGCTGGATCATTTTCACCAGGGGTTTGTGTGGATTGACGGCGGAAACGCAGATGCCAACATTTTGACCTTCTTGCGTTATGACGAAAGCGGAAACCCACTTGCAGTGGTGATCAACTTTGCCGGTCACCCGCACCACAATTTCAAACTTGGTTTGCCAATTGCCGGTGAATGGGATGAAATTTTGAACTCAGATGCCGCAGAATTTGGTGGCTCAGGCGTTGGAAACTTCGGCAAGATTCACGCAAATGGCGATGGAACTCACGGGCAACCGCACTCGGCGACCATCTCGGTTCCTCCGCTTGGTGCAATCTGGTTCAAGCCAAGCAAGCGCTAATAAAGCAGTAGGGCTAGCTTTTTGCGGGCTTCGACAACCTCAGGCGAGTCTGTGCCGATCACTTCAAAAAGCTCTAGCAGGTGCTTTCGAATGGCATCTCGATCTTCGGCTGGCGCAGACGAAAATACGCTTAGCAAAAGATGAAAACCTTGCTGGGCATGACCGACAGCCACTAGAACGTCGGCCTTCAGCAAAATTCCAGCCAGATCGGTTGGCTGTGACGCCAAAATTTCGTCGACATCGATTGCCGCAGTGCGAACCAGCAAATTCGCTTGAGCCAACCCAGCTTTTGCAAGAGCGTCACTAGGCATTTCATTTAGCGCCGCCTGATACTCGGCCACGGCAGCTTGATAGTCGCCACGATCAATAGCGTCATATGCTGCCTGGTGGCGAGGGCTGAGCTTCGGCGCGGCAGCCTCGGCCGCAGCGGCCGGATCGACGATTGCGGTGCCGGTGATTTGGTTCTCGGTTGCCGCCTCAAGAATTCGTTCAAAAACGGTTGCAATGGCGGCTGCCTCTTGGTCGCCCGCAAAAAGCGGCACAGGTTGACCCTTGATCACTGCGACAACTGTTGGAGCACCTTCAACTTTGAAAGCCGCCGCGATTTTTGGTTGCGCCTGAACGTCAACTCGAACCAACAGAATTCGGCCGGCCGCTGCGATTGTTTGTGTCTCAAGTTTTGACGAAAGCGCCTTGCCTGGCTCGCTCCACGAGGCATAAAACTCAACAACTAGCGGCACGCGGCTTGAAAAGCCAATCAGGTTATTGAAGTTTGCTTGGGTTCCTTCAATAATCAGTGCTTCGACAACCGGATTAGCCGATGCTGCAGTGTCGGCGTTGTCCGCGTTTGCCACACGAGCACTGGCTCCATGCACAGCAGCACCTGAGGCTACCTCCGAAGCAGGATCACTACCTGCCGTGGCCGAACTTGCAGATTGAGCTCGGTTTCTCAGCGACGATAGGTCTACGGCACCTGCCAAGCTGGCTCTCGAAGAAAAATCTGACATTAGAGGCTCCTTACACTGACTAGGCCTTGAGTTGCACCTAGCAGTCGAATGTTGGCTTTATCCGACAGCGCCGGCACATAGAAAAGCAGCATGTCGCCGTATTGCGAGCGAACTCCCCTGGTTGAACCATCGGCTCCTAGCAAGATTTTCTCTTGACCTGAGACGGCAACTGCAGAACCGTTGGTTTTAGGTTTGATCTGATAAATGTCGGTCATGTATACCGCCACAAGAGCACCGGCACCAGCGGTCGACAATCCTTGAATATTTGGTTCACCTAATCGGTGAATAAAGGTGATTTTTGCCGTTTTCAGGTTGGTCACCTGGTCTTTTTGACTCTGTGAAACCTGCTTAAAAAACTCATCGCCCTGAAGGTCAAAGAGTGACGCACTGAGAGAGCCCTGGCCCTTATTGATGACATCACCATAGGCCGCAGGCAACTTGGTGGGCTGCAACTTCAAAAAGAGCGACTTGCGATCGATTGGAATCGAACCAACCTCTGGTGCGGGCACTGCCGGAATCTTTGCACCCGGCATTAGTCGCACGTAGTACCACACGGAATAGTTCGAACGAGGAGTTTGCTGTTGCAAAACAAGCATTTGAGGCAGTGCTGCGTCACCTGGCTCGTCAGTGACCGCCATGATGGTTCGCGGCCATTTATCGGTGGCAGCCGGAAGACTGAAGGTTAGCGGGCTTGCAACGATGTTAGGCAGCGCCGCGACCTTTGTTGAGCGCTTCATTAGTGTGTAGTGCGCTTTGCGAATTTCCAGTGCCGGTCCGGTAAATCGAGATTCAAGAATCGACTTGTCATTTGCCTTGTCAGCAACCGCTGCAATCTTCGCAACGTTGCCCAGAATTCGGTTGAGCTGAATTCTGGTCACAACCGGGGATGCTGCAGTTTCAGCATTTTCATTGGATGAAACGGTGGGTTTCGGTGTCGCCTCACCAGAGCATCCGGCGAGCATCGCGAGAATCAAAATCGAGGCCGGCACTGCAATCAAGTTGCGTTTAGCCGAGCGTCTGCCTTTTGCCTTTGTGTTTGATTTCGATGATTTGAATCGATATTTCGGCGGCTTTGGCGGTTGATACATTTTTCGACGTGGTCCGCGCTTATTTCGCAGATGCCTAAACCCCAAATAGTTGAAGACAATGGCGCCAATCAAGAACACCAGCCCTGTGATCAACAGAATGTTCGAAGGTGTTAGGTCGTATGCAATCGGCCAAATTACTTCGATTTTGCCTGGCGCTTTCTTGAACCCGTTGCTTGCAATTAAGACAGCTGTGTCAACCGAGGTCGATGCCTGAATGCTCGCCGCTGTATTGCCAATGATCTCGTTGCGCCAAAGGTCAGATCCAGATGGGTTGTCAGAAGCTTTTGAACCAAAAACCTGGGTAGTTTTCAACTTGGCGGTTGACTTATCTAAGCTGACGCGCGTGAATGCATCGTTGCCAAGCCAGGCCAGCGCATCGACATCTCCGTTTCCACCATTGGCAAGGCCAGCAACTTGCGCGGCGGCACCTTGCTGCTCAGCAGCTTGCGCGGCG
>CALDKR010000016.1 GCA_937898095.1 uncultured Rhodoluna sp. | reverse complement strand
GCTGGCCACTCGACTGCTTGCCGGCGAAATTCACGACGGATCAATGGTGCGCGTAGACGTTGCCGAAGACGGAGTGCAGTTGGTGGTTGAACCCGGCGAATAATCGCCGGGTTTAGCCCCACCCAAAACCCGCAATGCCCGAACATAAGGGGCCTACCGGCACTCAGGCATCGCTAATATGGCGCCTATGACTGACAAAACTGAGCGTTCATATGGCCAGGGTGCACAGGGCGAAATCGCCGCACCAACTAAAACCAAGGTGAGCTTCGCCACCCGCCTGCGCTACAACTTCGACAATTCACTTCGCCGCAGTGGCGCCTTCGCGGCATACGTTTTTGGTGCACTAATTGTGCTGTCAATCGTTATGGCAGTGCTCAAAGACCTGATCTTTGCAACCCCGCTGGTTTCACCGGCGCCTGAGGGCAGTTTTATCGACAAGGTTTGGTCAGCGTTCTCGATCATTCTCGACAAAGCCAAAGATGCAACCTGGGGCGAGCGCCTAATCAGCATCATGTATTGGCTGATCACCACCGCAGTCACCGCGACCATTATCGGTTTTGTGGCCAACACCATCGGCGAGGCCGTTCAGCGCCTAAAAAAGGGCAAGAGCCCGGTCATCGAATCGAATCACACCCTTATCTTGGGTTGGTCGAACCGCATTTTTCCGATTCTTAAAGAGTTGGCAATCGCCAACCAAAATGTGCGCAAGCCGCTTGTGGTCGTGTTTTCAGACAAAGACCGCGAGGCCATGGATGACGCGATTGCATCGCGCGCCGGAAACCTGGGCAAGCTCAAAGTCGTCACCCGCCGTGGTGATGTGACCAACCCAGAAGACCTAAAGCGCGCCAATGTTGGCGGCGCAAAGTCAGTGATCATTCTTGATGAAGATGAGTCGGGCGATGCCAATGTGGTGTCGACAATCCTTGCGGTTAAGGCCGTAAACCCGAACCCAGCCCTGCGCATTATTGCCGAGGTCGACGACCGCAACACCGCCGAGGCTCTGACCACAGCAACTAACGGCCAGGTTCTCACCGTTCGCTCACAAGACGTTATTGCTCGCGTGACCGCACAGGCATCGCGCCAGCCAGGTTTGGCTGCAGTCACCCTTGACCTGCTCGACTTCGACGGCGACGAAATCTATTTCGCTCAGGTTCCGGCTCTAGCCGGCAAGACCTATGCCGACGCGCTGCTTGCATTCAACACTGCTTCGGTGATCGGTTTGGTGCACGAAAACGGCACCACCGAATTGAACCCAAAGGCCACCACCAAATTGACCGCCGGCACCAAGGTGATCGCCATCGCCGAAGACGACGACAAGGTGGTCTACACCGGTGTGCGTGACGAGATTTCAAAGAAGAAGTTCGCCGACCGCAAGGTGATCGAGCGCAAGCCAGAGCACCTCTTGGTTATCGGTTGGTCTTCGATGGGCCGTGCGGTTTTGAACGAACTCGCCACCTTCTTGCCTAAAGGCTCTACCATCCACATCGTTGCCCAGCAACGCTATGTTGACCCAGCCGAGTTGGCTTCACTCAAGTTCGGTTCAATCAAGGTCAGCTTTGCCACCACCACCGGTGACATCGATGAACTAATTGCCGCCGCCAAGGCAAAGAAATACAACGAGGTGATCATTCTTGGTTATCGCAACGCAATCAGCGAGGCTGAAGCCGACGCCCAGACCATGCTGACCATGTTGCAAATGAACCAGCTGTTTGCCGCTGATGGCAATGGCGTTGAGCCGACCCGTTTGGTTGCCGAAATTCTCGACAGTCGCAAGGCTGAGCTAGCTCGAGTTGCCGCCGCCGATGACCTTGTGGTCAGCGACAATTTGGCTGCCTTGCTGATTGCACAGGTGGC
>CALDKR010000015.1 GCA_937898095.1 uncultured Rhodoluna sp. | reverse complement strand
CTAGGTCGGCGGCAATTTGAGTTGAATAAAGTGGGCGACTCAAGCCGCCCTCATCTAGCAACTCGAGCTCAACCCATGTCACCACTCCTGGTCGATCGCGTTTGATTGCGCTGGTGCGATAACCAAATTCCAGGTCTTTTGCATCGATGATTCCGATTTCTTCGGTTCGATAATCCAAAAATTCGATGCGCAACAAAGTGTCGCTGAGTTCTTGGCCATAAGCACCGATGTTCTGAACCGGTCCTGCGCCGACTAATCCGGGAATGCCGCTCATGGCCTCGATTCCCGAAAGCCCCCACTCGATTGTCTGAGCCACTAGCGAATCCCAGTTTTCACCGGCTTGCACGCGCAGAACAACTCTTCCGTTTGCCGATGAAAGCTTTTCGATTCCCCGATTTGCAACGCGAATAACTCGATAGTCACTGATGTCATCTGCGACCACGACATTTGAACCGCCGCTCAAAAGCATCCAGTTTTCACCAGAGCGCCAAACCTCTAGTGTGTGCTCAACCAAATCATCACGCGTGTGCGCAGTGAAAAGTTCGGCCGGGCGGCCGCCAACACGGATGCTGGTCAATGCGGCGAGCGCAGGGGTGCCGGCCGGTGAGGTTTGAGTTGCGTTTGAGTCAGTCATCGTTTTAGTTGCCAGTCTGTTTAGAGCTTGACGCGCGCTTGCGCCTTGCCCAAGACGCTGGTTTCGTTGAAGGTTGCGTTGAGGTCAATTCGAACCTCACCAGCCTCGGCGTTTATCTCACCGATTTTGCCGGTGACTACCAAAATTGCACCGTCTACAGGGTCGACGACAACTGGCTTGGTGAAGCGCACTTGATAGTCAATTACCTTGCCGGCATCGCCAACCCAGTCAACCGCAACCTGAACTGCTGCGCCCATGGTTAGCATTCCATGAGCCAAAACGCCCGGCAAACCAACCGATGCTGCAATGTCATCGCGATAGTGAATCGAGTTGAAATCGCCAGATGCGCCGGCATAACGAACAAGTGAGTCTCGAGTCAGCAGGAATTCAGTGGTCCCAACAACCTGACCAACTTCGAGTGAAGCAATGTTAATGTGCGTCATCTATTCATCACCTCGAACCACAAGGGTTGAAATGGCGGTGCAGACCAACTCTTTGCTTATGTCAAAAATTCGAGTTTCAAAAGTCACCATCGAGTGCGCTCCAAGGCTCTTGACCGAGGCAACTTCGAGCTCACTCACTAGCTCATCTCCGGCAACAATTGGTCGGTTGTGAATGAATCGTTGATCGCCGTGAACCACTCGACTGAAATCGATGTCAGCTTCTGGGTCACTTAAAACAGTGGCCAGGCTGCGCTCTTGAATCACCACTGCAAAAGTTGGCGGGGCAACAAGGTCGGCATAACCGGCTGCCTGAGCGGCAAGCAAATCTAGGTTGCTTGAGTTTGTTGATTTAACCGCGTGGGCGAATTCACGGATTTTCTCACGGCCAACCAGATAAGGCTCGGTTGCCGGATATTTTTTGCCCTGCACATTTGGATTTACCACTCGGCTATTCTCGCACTGCCCTATGACAAACATGGCTGCTCTGCATTCGAGAATCCCGGTTAAACAAAAAAGACCCCCGAAGGAGTCTGATTCGAATTTTGATTCACAGTAGCTAGGGCGGGACTCGAACCCGCGACCCCACGATTATGAGTCGTGTGCTCTAACCACC
>CALDKR010000014.1 GCA_937898095.1 uncultured Rhodoluna sp. | reverse complement strand
CATGGGTAAAAAGAAAAAAGAAGAACTAGACAAGCAGTACGAAGACTTCGCCGCTGGCATGAAGGCTAATGGATACAGCGATTCGGCGGTTGAGGCCCTCTGGAACACGCTTTTGCCGTTTGCCGACTATGCATTCAACCGCGCTCACTCGGCTGCCTACGGAGTGCTTTCTTACTGGACTGCATATCTGAAGGCAAATTATCCTGCTGAATATATGGCTGCACTGCTGACCAGCGTTGGCGATTCAAAAGACAAATTGGCACTCTATTTGAGCGAATGTCGACGCATGAACATCAATGTTTTGGCCCCCGATGTTAACGAATCAATCGCTGCATTCAACGCCGTAGGCGACGACATTCGATTCGGCCTCGGAGCGGTGCGCAACGTTGGACTAAACGTCGTTGAGGGCATCAGAGTTGCCCGCGAAGAAAAGGGCCGCTTCACATCGTTCAATGATTTCTTGCGCAAGGTGCCAGCGACGGTTTGCAGCAAGCGAGTCATTGAGTCCTTGATTAAGGCAGGTGCCTTTGATTCATTGGGCCACACCCGCAGGTCTCTGCTCGAAATTCACGAAGAAGCGGTCGACTCGCAGAGTTCATTGAAAAAGAACGAGGCTGTTGGTCAAGTTGATTTGTTTGGTGCACTTTTCGATTCCGGAGAGGGGCTCGAAGACGATTTTGCAATCAAGATTCCCGACCGCCCCGAGTGGCCCAAGAAAGAAAAACTCGCTTATGAACGCGACATGCTTGGGCTTTATGTCAGTGATCACCCACTCGCGGGTCGTGAGGCTCAACTAGCAAGGCATTCTGAAATGAGCATTGGTCAGCTTGCTGAGGCTGAGATTAAAGACGGTGAAACTGTCACGATTGCAGGTTTGCTGACTTCGGTGCAGCACAAGGTGGCGAGAGCTTCGGGAAACCCTTATGGAGCTCTCACAGTCGAAGACTTTGACGGTGAAATGAGCGTCATGCTCATGGGCAAAACCTACCAAGAGTTTGGTCGAAATCTTATGCCAGACCAGGTTGTTGTGGTTCGAGGTCGTGTTAGCAATCGCGACGACAGCAAAAACATCAATGCCTATTCAATCGAGCAAATTGAAGGACTTGGTGACGACGAAGACTATGGTCCACTACTGATCAAGCTCAAAGAAATTGAGGCAACAGCCGAAGCTCTTGAAGAACTCGGTCGAATTTTGAAGCAGTATGCCGGGTCTCAAGAAGTGCACGTGAAGCTGGTCACTGAAGATGCCGAGCGATTGTTTGCTCTGGCTCATAAAGTAAAAGTGACCGGAGACCTAATCGCCGAGCTGAAGATTGCCTTCGGCGCGAGTGTAATTTCGCGATAGTTTGCTAAATCGTGAGGCTGGTTAGCTGGTCAGCGATGAAATCTCGTTCGCGAAATATTTAGTGCTCAATAGGTGCGCCGGCGGCTACGTAGTTTCTCTTGTAGTACAGCAGCCCTGCCTGCTCTTTGCCAACCAAGCCCTCGGCAATATCGACAACCACAACGGCATTGTTCTCGATTGGAATAATCTGGCGAATCTTGGCAATCAGAACTGAAGTCGCCGCCTTGAAAATAGGCACTCCGTGAGGGCCAGAAGCCCAGTCGTCATCTAAAAATCTAAGCGTGTGGTCGCTAGACATTTTCTTTGCGAGCGCGATGTTTGCTTCGCCCAAAGTGTGAATCGCGACATATTCCGCACCGCACAAAACTGGCCAACTGCTTGAACCGCTAGCTACGTTAAAACTAGCGAGCGGGGGAGTAGCACCAAGTGAGGTCATCGAGGTTGCGGTTAGGCCAGCCGGCTTACCGTCTTTGTCTACCATCGTGATGACCGATACGCCTGAGGCGTGACGGCTAAATGATTCCTTGAGTGCCAATAGTGGATCAGTTTCATGGCGATAGTCGAACATAGATTTCCTAACTTCAAGTCAAGGCTACCTTGATAACAACAACCAATAGTTGCGCCAGAATCCATCCCGATATTTGCACCAGAATCCGCCCGTGAATTTTGGACCAATCTATGCATTTTTGGTCGTCCGTGCGCCTGGGCTGGCTTGGTCGCTTCACAATCTAAACTTGAGGGCAATAGAAAGGCTTAATTCAATGGCAAATGGTGACACCATTAGGGTTCTTGATCTTCGCGGAAAAAGCCTTAGCAGCATTGAATTAAACAACGCTTTGCCTCGTGCGGCCGTCGACATTTCGAAAGCAATCGAACAAATTCAACCCCTGTTGCTTGACGTAAAAAACCGGGGAACCGAAGCTGTTGTTGATGTTGCCCTCAAGTTTGATGGCGTTGACCCACAGCCTCTAAAAGTCAGCCCTGAAGAGCTCGCAGCCGCGCTTGGCGGCCTTGACGCAGAACTGCGCGTGAGCATCGAAGAATCAATTGCTCGCGTTCGAGCTGTGTCTGAGGCGAATCTGCCAGAAACCATCGAAGTTGAATTTAATCAGGGCGCAAAGGTGATTCAGCGTTGGCGGGCAGTCGATTCAGTTGGCTTGTATGTTCCTGGCGGCAAGGCGGTTTATCCGTCGAGTGTGATTATGAACGTTGTGCCAGCGCAAGCAGCCGGTGTCGGTCGCTTGGTTATCGCAACTCCTGCCCAAAAAGACTTCAACGGTCGCCCGCACCCGACTGTCTTAGCAACCGCGGCGCTGCTGGGTGTAGATGAAGTGCTCTGTGTCGGCGGTCCGGCTGCTATCGCGGCTTTTGCATACGGTTTGCCGCAAATCGAGTTTGATCCAGTCAATCTGGTTTGTGGCCCAGGAAACATCTATGTCGCAGCTGCAAAGCGCGCGTTGCGTGGCGTAATTGGAATCGATTCTGAGGCAGGCACCACGGAAATCATGGTGATTGCCGACGAATCTGCCAACGCTGAATTCATCGCTTTTGACTTAGTTAGCCAAGCAGAGCACGATGAAGCCGCTGCATCGGTGTTGGTCACCGACTCTGTCGATTTGGCGCAAAAAGTGCAAGCAATCGTTGCGCGTGTTGCCGAGAGCACTGCACACTCAAAGCGCGTCATGACAGCCTTGAGCGGACAGCAATCAGCAATCGTGTTGGTTGATTCAATCGGTCAAGCCGTTGGGGTCGCTAACGACTATGCAACCGAGCACCTAGAAATTCAAACCGTAAATCCAAATGCAGTGCTTGCGGCAATTTCGAACGCTGGCGCAATTTTTCTAGGGTCTTATTCACCTGTGAGCTTAGGTGACTATATGGCGGGCTCAAATCACGTGCTGCCAACCGGTCAGCAAGCGAAATTTGGTTCTGGGCTTGGTGTGCACACATTCCTTCGCGCACAACAGGTGATTGATTACAGCAAAACTGGCCTGGCTGAAATTTCTGCAAAAGTTGAACGATTTGCGGCAGCTGAGGGGCTGCCGGCTCACGGCGAAGCTGTGGCGGTTCGATTCACAACTGATTTAGCTCAAAAGCCCTCAGAGGAGTCTTAATTGCATTGCCCATTTTGTCGACACCCAGACTCACGTGTAACAGACTCGCGAACTGCCGATGACGGCGCATCGATTCGTCGCCGCAGACAGTGCCCAGAGTGCAACATGCGATTTAGCACAACTGAAACGGCATCGCTCACTGTAATGAAGCGCTCTGGCGTCTCAGAGCCATTCAGCCGCAGCAAAATCATCAGCGGTGTGCGAAAGGCTTGCCAAGGTCGACCGGTGACCGAGTCTGACTTGGCCTTGCTGGCACAAACGGTTGAAGAAACTGTTCGCGCTACGGGCGCCGCACAAATTGAAGCCCATGAAATTGGTTTAGCAATTCTTGAGCCGCTTCGAAACCTAGATGAGGTTGCATACATGCGATTTGCCAGTGTTTATCAGGGCTGGGAGACTCTCGAAGACTTTGAAGCCGCAATCAAGAAGCTCAAAGCCAGTCACGAAAATTCTGCAAAATAATGTACAAACTGCTTTTCAATTTGTTTTTTAGGCCTATCGATGCCGAGCTAGCTCATCACATCGGAATGACGGTAATTCGTGCTGCGGGGGCCCTCGGCTTGACCAAGCTTGCAAAGGTTAAGTCACCTGGATCAATCGCCGTACAGGCGATGGGACTGCACTTCGACTCACCGTTTGGCGTCGCTGCCGGATTTGATAAAAACGCTGTTGCCGTGCAGCCACTCGGAGATCTGAGCTTTAGTCACGTCGAAATTGGCACAGTAACTCGTCACGCGCAGCCGGGCAACGACAAGCCGAGATTGTTTCGCCTAATTGCCGATCGTGCCCTAATTAACCGAATGGGTTTCAACAATCAAGGCGCAGACGCGGTTGCCTCGCGGCTTCAAATTCTGCGAGCTAAACGCGCTGGCAAATTGCCAATCATCGGTGTCAATATCGGCAAAAGCAAAATCACTCCAGTCGAAGAGGCAGCCGAAGACTATCGATACAGCGCTCGAATTCTGGCCGAATATGCCGACTATCTTGCAGTAAACGTTTCTTCGCCAAACACCCCAGGTCTCAGGTCTTTGCAGTCTGTTGAGGCGCTGAGGCCAGTTCTTGAAGCCGTGATTGACGAATCGCTCGGCAAGCCAGTATTGGTCAAGATCGCACCTGATCTAGCAGACGAAGACATTGTTGAGGTTGCAAAGTTGAGTCTTGAGTTGAAACTTGCCGGAGTTATCGCCACCAATACGACTATCGGACGAGAAAATCTAAAGACATCGGCTGAAAAAATAGCAAAAATTGGCGCCGGTGGCCTATCAGGCGCGCCTCTGAAGGCTCGGTCACTCGAAGTGCTGAAGCTATTGAGGTCGACATTGGGGCAAGAACCAGTAATCATCTCAGTCGGGGGAGTCGAGACTGCCTCAGAGGTAAAGCAGCGCCTCGACCTCGGCGCTACTTTGATCCAGGGCTATTCCGGATTCATTTATGAAGGCCCATTCTGGGCCAGAAAAATAAAAACTGACCTAATCAAGCTTTCGCGTTAAAACAAAACCCCCAGCACTAGCTGGGGGTTTTGTTTAGCGAAGGCTACTTTTGCTTTGATCCGCGCTTCACCTGAGGCTTTGGAATTCTTAGTGCTCGCATCTGGATTGATCGAGATGCTGCATACCAGCGCACCCCGCGATCAACCTTTGCAGCACCAAATTTGGCGGTTAGTTCTTTGTTCACCTTGCGGGCGATCAAGGTTGCATCAACAGCGATGGCCAAGAAAAGCACCCACATAGAAACAAGCGCTACCAACTGAACCGTGAAGTCATCAACGGCAGAAATAAGAATCACTACAAACAGTGCCGGCATGACAAGCTCGCCAACTGTGAATCGTGAGTCAACTAAATCGCGAGCTAGACGCTTTTGCGGCCCTTTATCACGCGGGCTTAGGTATTTCTCTTCTCCGCGCATCATTCCTTCGCGAGCCACTCGGCGCTCTTCGGCGAGCTTTGCCTTAGCCGCTTTTCGTTGCTCAGGGTCTTTATTACCTACCACTGGCGTGATACGAGCAGCTTCTTGGGTTTTGCGAGATGGGGTCGCACGGCCCTTGCCGGCTACTGGAGACTTTTCAGAGTTCTCTGACATTTGCATCCTTATGAACATTAGGTGTTGACCTCAAGATTACCTCTCCGGGAATCACTGCCAGTTCACGCTGGTTATATGACTTTTGAAGACTTATTATTTTGATTAGCTCTTTGAAAGGATTCGCAATGACAGAGACTCTTACTCACGGTGTTGACCTAACTGAAGCCGCTCAGTCAAAAGTAAAAGCTCTTGTCTCAGCTGAAGGTCGAGACGACCTTCGCTTGCGAGTCGCAGTTCAGCCTGGTGGTTGCTCGGGTCTGATTTATCAGCTTTACTTCGATGAAGTGCTCTCTGACGGCGATGCCGTAAAAGAATTTGATGGCGTTGAAGTCGTCGTTGACAAGATGAGCATTCCTTATCTAGACGGTGCATCAATCGATTTCGAAGACACCATCCAAAAGCAGGGTTTCACCATCGACAACCCAAACGCCCAGGGCTCATGCGCCTGCGGCGACTCATTTAGCTAAAAATAATTTATTTTTCTAGTTCGGTCAGATTTTTGACTGAATATTCGGGCTGAATCACCTCACAATCTCGCGTTTTTACGCAATTGCGACTGCTCTCGGGCATAGACTATGAGGGTTACGATTCGAGTTTCTGAAGGGTCGATTGTGCGTTCAAAGCATCTATTGAGATGGGCATCGTTGCCTATCGCCGGCTTAACTGTTCTTGCTCTATCTGGCTGCAGCCAAGAAGAGCTAAATCGAGGTCTTTTGCCTGGTGTTCCGGGCATCACCAACCACACCGACCGCATCACTGGCCTATGGACCACCTCGTGGACCGTGCTTTGGGTCGTCGGCGCTATCGCATGGGGACTACTCGCTTGGGCATTGATCGTTTACCGCAAGCGCAAGGGCGACAACAGCGTGCCTCCACAGATGCGCTACAACAACCCGATTGAGACTCTGTTCACCGTCATCCCATTGATTTTGGTTGTCGGCTTCTTTGCTTTCACCGCACGCGATCTTGCTGCAATTGAAGAGCCAAACGACCCTGCGGTCAAGATTCAGGTAATCGGAAAGCAGTGGAGCTGGGACTTCAACTACGTAAACGAGAACGTCTACAGC
>CALDKR010000013.1 GCA_937898095.1 uncultured Rhodoluna sp. | reverse complement strand
AACAAAATCCAAAGCTCGTTTGGCTCGCTATGAAGAAATGGCTGCCGAGGCAGATCGCACCAGAAAACTCGACTTTGAAGAAATTCAAATTCCTATGGGCCCACGTTTGGGTGACATTGTTATCGAAGCCAAGAACCTTCAAAAAGGCTTCGATGGCCGTTCGCTAATCAATGGCCTCAGCTTTAGCCTTCCGCGCAACGGAATCGTTGGTGTAATTGGCCCGAACGGTGTCGGAAAATCAACACTTTTCAAGACCATTGTTGGCCTAGAAAGCCTTGACGGCGGAGACCTCAAGATTGGTGAAACAGTCAAGATTTCATACGTCGACCAAGGCCGTGGCGGTATTGACCCCGAAAAGACGCTGTGGGAGGTTGTCTCAGACGGCCTTGACTACATGCAGGTTGGTCAGCAAGAAATGCCTTCTCGCGCCTATGTTGCCGCCTTTGGTTTCAAGGGCCCAGACCAACAGAAGCCTGCTGGTGTGCTGTCTGGTGGTGAGCGAAACCGCCTAAACCTAGCTCTGACTTTGAAGCAGGGTGGAAACCTATTGCTGCTCGACGAGCCAACAAACGATCTCGACGTTGAAACCCTAGGAAGCCTCGAAAATGCCCTCTTGGCGTTCCCCGGTTGTGCAGTGGTTATCACACACGACCGTTGGTTCCTAGACCGAGTTGCGTCGCACATTTTGGCTTACGAAGGCACCGAAGACAATCCTGATCAGTGGTACTGGTTTGAAGGAAACTTCGAGGCTTATGAAGAAAACAAGATTGCTCGACTTGGCGCCGATGCAGCAAAACCGCATCGCTCGACATATCGTCGTTTGACTCGCGACTAAGCGCCTTCACTTTTTCAGTCTTGAGTCAAGACTCAAGACTGCTGGGCACAAAAAGAAAACCCGCCAAACTTTTGGCGGGTTTTCTGCTGCTCAGGAGATAAGTTGTTGAATGACCTCTTCAAAAACTTCATTGTGCCGATCGATGTCAGTTTTGGTGGTTGTAGGGCACATGAGCGCCATGTTGTGGAACGGCGTCAGAAGAACACCTCGGTTTGCTAGATAGAGGTGAATAAAGTCCTCAAGCTCGTAATCTGCTGATTCGTGAGCCGCTGTGCCGTTGATTGGGTAAGGCTTAGCAAAACGATATTCCGCTCGGGCGCCAAGTTGGTTTATTGACCAAGGCAAATCGTATTTTTCGAAGAGTGCATTGACTCCTTCGGTGTAGTAATCCGCCAGAGAAATCATTTTTTCAAAATTCTCTTTGGTGAGGACTTTCTCTAGCGTTGCCCTTGCGGCGCTTATAGAGAGCGGGTTTCCCGCAAGGGTTCCTCCGACGCCACCCATGTCAATCAGGTCGAGATCGGTCCTATCTAAAACTCGCTGAGCCAGCTGCTCACTAAGACCATATGCACCGATTGGAATTCCACCGGCAATAGCCTTTCCAATGACAAAGACGTCAGGTTCTAGATTGTCACGCCTCGTCATTCCGCCCCAGTCGGCCGAAAATGTGTGCGTTTCGTCAATTATCAACAAAGCATCGTATTTTCGAGTCAGTGCTCTTACTCCCTCGAGGTATCCAGGTTCCGGCAAAACAATTCCAATGTTGGTTAGCGCCGGTTCCATCAACACAGCTGCCACGTCGCCGTTGGCAAGTTGCTTCTCGAGGCCGTCTAGGTCATTGAACTCAGCAACTCGGCTTGTCAGCGTCACGTCTACTGGTGAGCCGACATTGCCCGGGCGATTGACTCCATCGCCGTTAGGGGCCGTGACGATCAGCGACTCGTCAACTGAGCCGTGATAGCAATAGCTGTGAAATAGGATTTTCGGCTTGTTTGTAATCGCTCTAACGAGTCTGATTGCCCAGCGATTGGCGTCTGTTGCAGTGAGCGAGAAACTCCACTTCGCCATTCCGAAGCGTTCGGTCAAGTTTTTTGCCACCCACTGCGCATCTTCGGTTGGCATCATCGTGGTCAAGCCGCCAAGATCGCTGACTCGACGCACAATAGAATCAACCACGGCAGGCGCTTTGTGTCCGGCCATTGCACCGGTGTCACCTAGAGCAAAATCGATGTATTCGTTCCCGTCGATGTCCCAGACTCGGTTTCCTTCGGCTCGCTCGAAATAGATAGGAAAGCCGGTGGATTTTTTGTTCATCCAGGTCATTGGAACGCGCCCGAAGAGGTTGTCTGCTGACTGGTATGCAGCCTTTGATTTGGGGTGGTTAGTTTCGAACAGTTCCAATTCGATTTGATTCAGATCACGGATCCGCTGGCGTTCAATCATTATTTGCTAGTTCCTTCCGATTTCAGGAATTCGAATCATGCCTTCTTGGGCGACGGTCGCAATTAGCTGACCTTCACGAGTGAAAATTCGACCGGTTGACAAGCCGCGACCACCTTGGGCACTTGGTGATTCAGTCACATACAACAACCACTGATCAGCTCGCGCGTCACGGTGAAACCACATCGCGTGGTCGAGGCTGGCCTCAGATAGACCTTCATGAGCCCAGGTCAATCCGTGGCGCCTGAAAATAGGCTCCAGAATCGAGTAGTCGCTCGCATAGGCGATCGCTGCACGATGCACAGAGGGGTCGTCTGGCATTTCGCGGTTGGCTCTGAACCAAGTGGCTTGGTGCGCAACTCGGGTTATGTCGCTAGGCAAATAGACATTGCCATCGACATGGCGAATGTCGAATGGCCTTGCCTTGGCCCAATACTGAGCCATTGGGTGGTCATGCTCTCCGAGAATGTCGTATGCGCTGGGCAAGGCTTCTGGGGGAGTGATTCCGGCAGGCATCATGTCGTGATGGTCAATTCCTGGGCCGACCACCTGGAACGAGGCAATCATCGAAAACATCGCTTCGCCCTTTTGAAAAGCCTGCACGCGCCTGGTGCTGAAAGATCGGCCATCTCGAAGTCGATCGACCTTGAAGGTGATCGGAAGGCTAATGTCGCCAGCTCGCAAAAAATATCCATGCAGTGAGTGAACTGGGCGATCGCCAATAGTTCGCTGCGCGGCGATAAGGGCCTGCGCAAGCACTTGACCACCAAAAACGCGACCGTGAGGCATCCACTGACTTGGGCCTTCAAATGTGTCAGCCTCGCCGGCAACCTCGCTAATGTCTAGCGCATTCAGCAAATCTTGAAGCGGGTCGATCTGTGTGCTCAATTTGCACTCCTTCGTAGCAAACTTGTCGATCAAACTTGCCGACACAGGCTAGTTTAGACAGCAGTTATGAACAATTTTTTTCTTTTGCCAGACCTTGAGTCGGTTGTCGATCTTCAGTCTTATTTGAGCCGAGCAAAGCGATTAGACCCAGATGGAATGGTGCGCTTTCGCGCATTTGGCAAAGTCCTTGCAGCATATGTTGCACCGATTTTTGCCGGAAGTCTGATGGATTCAGGCCCAACTGTTTTGGGGTTGAGAACCCTTGAGCTGCAGCAAGAGGCAGAACTTGACGCTGTCGTTCAACTGAGCGCAGCGCTTGACCGCCTGGCAAAAATGACTGCCGATGCGCAAAGTGGTGCGTCAGAATTCAAGTTCGACATGCCAATAACTCAGCGAGCAGCATGGGCCGGAATTTCACCACCTAGAACCGCGTGGCAAGAAATGGGTTCAATCAATGAAGTTCGATTAACTCAAATTGCTCGTGACGGCATAGCTGAGGTTGCTGCGGCGATTCCCGAATCGGTCGGCGGCCCAATTGCAGCTCGAATTCGCGGTGAAATTTGGGGCAGGGGCATCGACCTTGAATCTAAGGTTCCGACCGGCGCTGCATTTGCAGCTGCAGGGCTTGGTTTCTTGACTGAAAACGAAGAGGTTGGGCTTTATCACACCGATGGCTGGGTGCGTCTAAGCGCAATGCACGGTCATGTGCTGGCTCGCGCTGCTGTGAAGTTCTAGTCTTCAGCGCTGTTCAGCATCGCTGTTGCCGCCCTGTCTAAATAGCCCCAAAGTTCGGCTTCTTGCAATGGCGGCAGTGCCAAAGAATCAACTGCCGCCCGCATGTGAAACAGCCAGCGTTCACGGGCCTTAGGGCCAATATGAAATGCGTTATGGCGCATTCTCAGCCTTGGGTGCCCCCTCAGCTCTTGATAGTCGGCTGGTCCGCCCCAATACTGCTCTAGAAACAACTGAAGGCGTTCAGCAGCAGGGCCAAGATCTTCTTCGGGATACATCGGACGCAGAATTTCATCGTCGGCGACTCCCTCATAAAACTTGTCAGTTAGTTTCTTGAAAGTTTCACGCCCGCCGACGAGGTCATAGAAATTTCCGCCAACCCTCTCGCCATCTAGGCCACGGATTCGTATCGGCTCAATTTTTGCGGCTTCTTCAAAACCATTCGCCAATTACTTCACGGCCTTGCCAGCAACTTCGACGTAAATAGGGGCAGTTGTAGAAGCTAGAGAAATCTTCGCATTGTCTAGAGCCATCTTGACCTCGAGGCGAAGCGCCCGAGCAACGTCATCCTGGTTGCTTGGCTCAACCTGCTGAACCAAGCGCATAACAACCTGCTCACCTGAAAATGCCTCAATGCCCCAAATCTCAGGCTTGGCCAGCACAGCAGTCTTGAATTCTGCCGCCACTCTTTGCGCGGCTTCAGAAATAGCCTCGCGCGCTTTATCAATGTTGCTCGAATAGGCGAGTGGCACATCAAGCACAACGCGTGACCAACCCTGTGATTGATTTCCGACACGGATAATTTCGCCATTGCGCACATACCAAAGCGTTCCATTTAGATCTCGAACCTGCGTGACCCGAAGCCCAACCATTTCAACAACGCCGCTCGCCTGGCCAAGGTCAACAAAATCGCCAACGCCATACTGGTCTTCAAAGACGATGAATAGACCGCTAATTAGGTCGCGAACCAGGCTTTGTGCACCAAAACCGATTGCGGCACCGAGCACACCGGCGCCAGCCACTAACGCCCCAACAGCAACACCCAGCTCGCTGAGAATCGCAGCGATAGCCATAATGACAACGCTCCAGGTGACAAAGTTCGAAAGCACAGACGCCATTGTTTTAGCGCGCTGAACTACTCGTGCCTGAGCGAGGGGCGACGAGTCTTTAGCCGCGCGGCCTTTTAGCCTGCCGTCAACACCGGTCTCAATTGAGCGAACAACGCGCTTGATTGCAAACTGCAGACCGATGCGAATCACTACGGCGGCAATTAAAATGATTCCGATGCGAATCAGTGGTGCCCAATCAGCCCAAACGGCTTGCGCCCATTGTGGCCATGCTGTTGAGATGATCATTGATTAGCCCCTTAGGTCAGCCTGCTGGGCATTTAGTGCGCGCTCAACATTGGCTAGATTTTCAATCATTATTCGCTTTAGAGCGGCAATTTCAGACACTTCTGGTCGAGCAATGAATTCGCGAGTCTTTTGAGCAAGTTCTTCGCTGGCAAGACCAACTGGATACAGGTTCTCAAGAAGGTATTCGGCAATTTTGAATGTGTTGTTGCTCCACATGTGCATTGCACGTTCGAAATATCGGTCAACAAAAGGCACCAGCAATGAGTCGTCGAGCGCTCGACCAAAGGCCAAGCTAGCTGCGTCTAACAGAGTGTTTGACAGCTCGTGAGTCTCAACAAGAGTTTGCCAGATGGCTGCTTTGGCCTCGGCAGTTGGCATCGATGCACGGGCCGCTGCGGCAGCTTTTTGGCCGTTTGCAGTGTTGTCAGCCGAAAGCGCCGCATCAATTCCGGCTTCATCGATTCGGCCGCCGACAACTAATCCATTGATTAGCTCCCAGCGCAAATCGGCATCAATCTCGAGACCATCTAGTTTTTCAGCGCCATCAAGAAGCTCCTGCAGCGCATCGAAGTGAGCTTCGAGAGACGCGAATTGAGCAAAGAATCGAACAAATTGGAACTGCGCGTCTGAACCCGCATCAGCACGGCGTGCCAGCTTTAGTAGCGTGTCAGCTGCTTCGATCAAAACGGCATCTCGGTTTTTAGGGGCCACGAATGATCTAACCGCTGTGGTTAGCTGTCGCAGCAAGGTCAGGCGAGTGGTTGATTCGGTTTCAAATTCGATGTTGTTTAGCACCAACGCAACAAAGTCGCGAGGCGAAATTTCTGCATCGCGAGCGGTGTCCCAGGCAGAGCTCCAAATCAGAGTGCGAGCCAGTGGGTCATCAAAGTTCTTTAGGTTCTCGAGTGCAAATTTGAGACTCGACTGATCTAGACGAATTTTGGCATAGGCCAAGTCATCATCATTGATCAGCACCAGATCGGGGCGCTGAAGGCCAATTAGTTCTTCAATTTGCGTGCTTGGCCCATCGATGTCAACCTCAACGCGCTCGGCACGAACCAAGCGACCGGCAGACAGGTTATAGAAACCAACTGCAATTCGGTGTGGGCGCAGGGTCGGGTGATCTTCAATTGCAGTCTGCGTGATTGCAAAATCAGTTATGCGTCCGGTTTCATCGGACTCGATAATCGGCCTGAGGGTGTTGACCCCAGCTGTTTCAAGCCAGAGATTTGACCAGGTGCGCAACTCACGCCCAGAGGTCGCTTCAAGTTCGACCAGCAAATCATTAAGTTCGGTGTTGCCATAGGCGTGCTTTTTGAAATAGCTCGCCACGCCCTTCAAGAACTTTTCTTGACC
>CALDKR010000012.1 GCA_937898095.1 uncultured Rhodoluna sp. | reverse complement strand
CTTGACCTTGATGCCCGAGCTAGCTGGGAATGCGAGGTCCAGCTCACTCTGGAATGCAGCAGCGTCGCTTGCAGCATAACCACCGTAAATGGTGACGGTACGGGTCTCAGCGTGTGCTGCGCCCATTCCGAGGGTTGCCGATGCCAGTGCAGCGATTGCTACAGCAGCACCAAAGCGGATGCCCTTCTTCATATGTCTTTTCCTTTCCTAAGAACACCAAACCAAACCCGATTGGTGTACGCAGAAAAGACTAAATCCGCAGATTTAGGAAAAACAGGCAATTTCCCGAGCCGTTATCAAATCTTTGTAAACGCTTGCAGTTTTTACAGTCAAAATCGTGAAAAACCTATGAAAACGCCCCTTTTTGGGGGATTTTGTTCGAAATGACAGCAAAAACCATCCGCAAGCGTTTCCAGTTTCCGTTATCTTTTGGTTACATTTGCCGTCGGCTGTAACAAATGTCAGATTACAAATCGGCCTTCGCCACCACGCCAAGCTCGGTCTTAGCGGTAACAGGAATCGGGTCGCATAGACGCCCAATGAACTCACCCTGTTCATCAAAGTTGTCGAAGCCGATGACGTTCCAGCCACCGAATCGATCCTGCACCAACCTTGCGGCGTAGACCAGCCGATGCTCGAAAGCCTTGGCGCGATTGAAGTCGATGCCGGTTAGGTCGGCGTTCACGGCGACACTGTAGGTGGCGTCTCGGTGACCGAATTGAGCCAGCCGCTCTGGGCTGAGCTCTCGCCAGCCGCAGCAGAAGAAAAGCACCGGCACACCATCAACTACCTCAAACTGGTAGACCTCCAGCTGCCCGAACCCCTGATTGGGCGATGACAGGGGCGGTTGCACAGTCCAGTTCTTCATGTCCAACGACGTAGCGTGACCCAACACTCCCCTGGTGCGAACGTCACCGCCCTCCTTGGCGCGCGCAGTCACCAGCATGTGCCAGACATCCGCCGCATTCCCGCCAGCCGGAACACCGACCGCAGCGGCACCGGTGGTCACCCCCTCGGGGAATCGGAACACCCAGGGGTCGCGCCAGGCTTCGTCATGCCACTCCGGCTGATTGAGCTTCTCGTACCAGCGATAGTCGGCCTTCACCAAAGGTTGCGAAGAGACCTTCTCCCAAACCATCAGGTCCTTGGAAGTTGCGGCACCAACCGTCTGCACATCCCCGCCATCGGATCGCGAGGTACCGGTGTAGTACATCCACCAGATACCGTCATCGGCGCGCACCACCGAACCAGTCCAGGTGGTCCAGGAGTCAAAGGCATCTGGCTCCTCGGAGACGATCACCGCGTCACGAACCACAGTCCAATTGGATAGGTCATCGCTGATGGCGTGACCGATTATCGGATGGCGGTGGCGACGGTTGGGGTCACCGAGGGCGCGGCTGGCGTGCAGATAGAAGACGTGATGCTTATCACCGTCGAAGACAAACCAGGAATCCCAGATCCACTTATCGGCAAGCTCAAGAGCCATATTCAACCTCTGCGCTAGAAATCCTCCGGTGCTGGCCGCTACCGAATCACGGCAATGCTACTTCAGGTGCGAGGGTGGGTGGCCAAAGGTTAGACTTTAGTAGCCCTTTAGCCCCCATAGCTCAGGGGATAGAGCGCCGCTCTCCGGAGGCGGGTGCGCAGGTTCGAATCCTGCTAGGGGCGCATGTTTGGAATGGAATGGCTAAAGCCAGAAACACTAATTGCGTCGTTTGGCGCCTTCGCGATGATCGGCGTCTGCTTGATTGTCTTCATCGAGACGGGGCTGCTGGTTGGCTTTTTCTTGCCCGGTGATTCGCTGCTATTCGTGACGGGCCTGATGGTCTCTGGCGGTGCGATTCAGTTTCCGACAGCTGATGGCAACGGCTGGGCGGTTCCGATTTGGTTGGCTTGCATCTTGATTTCGGGCGCTGCCTGGATGGGCGATCAAACTGGATATTGGATCGGCCGCAAAGTCGGACCGGCGATTTTTAACAAGCCAGAATCAAAATTCTTCAGTCAAGAGAATGTCTCGAGAACCAACTCGTTCTTTGAGCGCTATGGGTCAAAGGCGATTATTTTGGCTCACTTTGTTCCAGTCATGCGAACCTTTGTGCCAGTCGCAGCCGGCGTCGGAGAAATGTCATATCGCAAATTTTTGCGCTACAACTTCATCGGTGTTGTCGGTTGGGGCACCGGCGTCACGCTGCTCGGATTCTTCTTAGGCAAGATTCCCTTTGTCGCCGAACACGTTGAATATTTCACAATCGGTTTCGTGATCGTGTCTACGATTCCGATTGCTATCGAAGTAATCAAGACCCGTCGCCAGCACATTGCTGAGCAGCTTTCAGAAAACTAGTGTGCTGAATTGCTGGCGTTCAAATAAGTTGCCAGCTGACTTAGAGCCATTGATCGGTGACTCAACGCGTTTTTAACTTCTGGCTCTAGCTCAGCAGCGGTGATGTCAAAACCCTCAGGGATGAAAATCGGGTCGTAGCCAAAACCGTTTGGCCCGCGCTCTTGCAAGCTCACGTTTCCAGGCCAGATTCCTGTGAAGCTAATCTCGCCCTCGGCGCTAACCAGTGCGATCGTGCAAACAAAAGATGCAGCTCGGTGCTCTGGTTTCACATCAGCCAATTGAGCCAGCAGAAGCTCGCGGTTCTTGGCGTTATCTTTGCTGCCAGACCAACGAGCCGAAAAAATACCCGGTGCTCCCCCGAGAATCTCTACCGCCATTCCTGAGTCATCAGCAATTGCGGTCAGTCCTGTGTGCTCGAATGCAGCACGGGCTTTGATCAATGCATTCTCAAGAAAGCTGGTTCCGTCTTCGACAGGCTCTGGGCCGTCGTATCCGACTAGTTCTAAGCCTTCAACTTGGCCAGCGAGAATCGCGCCAACCTCTTGCACTTTGTGGGCGTTGTGAGTCGCAAGAACTAGTTTCATCAGGCCAGTGCCTGCTCAAGTGCAAGCCGCTGAATTCTGGTCAGCTCCGAGGTTCCAATCAGAGCGAGATCAAGCAGGCTGTTAAGTTCGGCGCGGTCGAAGGGAGCGCCCTCGGCAGTGCCTTGAACTTCAATAAATTTGCCGCCGCCGGTGACCACGACATTCATGTCAGTGTGTGCACGCACATCTTCGACATAGGCAAGGTCAAGAAATGGCTCGCCGTCAATGATTCCAACCGACACCGCCGAAACTGAGTCACTGAGCGGCTTAGAACTTGGCGCGATGAATTTTTTGCTGCGACCCCACGCAATTGCATCGGCCAGCGCGACATAGGCGCCAGTTATAGCGGCGGTGCGAGTGCCGCCGTCAGCCTGAAGAACATCGCAGTCGAGCACAATGGTGTTTTCGCCAAGCTCGCAAACATCAACGACTGCGCGCAGACTTCGGCCAATCAAGCGAGAAATTTCGTGCGTGCGGCCGCCGATCTTGCCCTTCACGGCTTCGCGGTCTGAGCGGTCATGAGTGGCGCGCGGCAACATCGAATATTCGGCAGTCACCCAGCCCTCGCCTTTGCCGACCTTCCAGCGAGGAACCCCGCTGGTGAACGAAGCGGTGCAGAGCACTTTGGTTCCGCCGAACGAAATTAGCGCCGATCCCTCAGCGTGGTCGCTCCATCCGCGTTCGATGGTTACTGGGCGAAGTTGTTCTGGGGTTCTGCCGTCGGCACGAGTAGTCATTTTGCTCCTTGGTTTGAGTTAGCTGAGGCGCTCGACCGAGGCAACCTCGGGGCCCAAAAAGCGTCGAGCAAGTTTTTCAAAAGAGTCGGCATCACCGGTTGATTGAAATCTGAGAGTGGGTGCGGTGGCGTCAGTGCGCTCGAGATTATGAGCGAGCAGAGTGCGATAAACATCTTTGGCAGTTTCTTCGGCACTCGAAACCAAAGTCACATCTTCGCCCATTACATAGCTGAGCGCGCCGGTTAGCAATGGATAGTGTGTGCAGCCAAGAACCAACGTGTCGACACCAGCGGCTTTGATTGGCGCTAGATATTCTTCAGCGGCAGCAAGCAATTCTGGGCCCGATGTGATGCCTCGCTCGACAAAATCAACAAAAGCCGGGCAGGCAGCACTGGTGATTTGCAGGTCTACCGCTGCGGCGAATGCATCCTCATATGCCTTCGACGCCACAGTGGCTTTGGTGCCAATGACTCCGACTTTGCGGTTTCGCGTTGAGGCCACAGCTCGTCGAACCGCAGGCTGAATGACCTCAACCACAGGAATTCCGCGACCAACCGTGTATCGCTCACGAGCATCGCGAAGCACCGCTGCTGATGCAGAATTGCAGGCAATGACCAAAAGCTTCACGCCCTCGTCGACCAATCGATCCATCACAGCGAGCGCTAACTCACGAACCTCAGGAATGCTCTTGGGGCCATACGGAGTGTTTGCAGTGTCGCCGACATAAATGATTGATTCATTTGGCAACTGATCGATAATCGCGCGAGCCACGGTCAACCCGCCGACGCCAGAGTCAAAAATGCCAATTGGCGCGTTTCGGGTTGGCTGACTCACGTGGCTAAGTCTATCCGTGAGCCTTTTTAAACCGGGATGATCACTCGGGCAAATCACTAGGCTTAAGCCCGTGCTGAAAACCACCGCCCTTCTGACTGACCGATATGAATTGACCATGCTTCAAGCAGCGCGTCACTCCGGAAAAGCTGATCGCCCCTCGGTTTTTGAAGTTTTCACTCGCTCTTTGCCAACCGGGCGTCGCTATGGAGTGGTTGCAGGCACTGGGCGATTGCTAGAAGCAATTAGAAATTTTCGCTTCAGCGATGCCGAACTAGAGTGGCTTCGCAAAGAAAATGTGGTCGATGCCGAAACTTTAGATTGGTTGGCTAACTACAAATTCAGCGGTAATGTCTGGGGTTATCGCGAGGGCGAAATTTATTTTCCGAACTCGCCAATCTTGATTGTTGAGGCGCCGTTTGCCGAGGCTGTGCTGCTCGAAACTCTTGTTATTTCGGTGTTGAACTTTGACTCAGCAGTTGCCTCAGCGGCATCGAGAATGATCACTGCGGCTGGCGGTCGCCGCACCGCCGAAATGGGGAGTCGCCGCGCCAATGAAACCGCAGCAGTTGCCGCCGCCCGCGCTGCATATGTCGCTGGATTTGACGCAACCTCGAACCTTGAAGCCGGGCGCACCTGGGGAGTGCCGACTATGGGCACCGCGGCACACGCGTTCACGCTGCTGCACGACAGCGAAGAACAAGCCTTTAGAGCTCAGGTTGAGACCTTTGGGCCAGGCACCACTCTTTTGGTCGACACCTACGACATTGAAAACGGTGTTCGAAATGCCGTTGCCGTTGCCGGTTCTGAGCTCGGCGCTGTTCGTCTTGATTCAGGCGATTTGCCAGTTGAGGTTGCCCGGGTTCGTCGACTGCTCGATGAGCTGGGCGCGGTCGAAACCAAAATCACAGTGACCAACGACCTCGATGAATTTGCCATCGCAGCCCTTGCGGCGGCCCCGGTTGATGCATATGGTGTCGGAACATCAGTAGTCACCGGATCGGGTGCACCGACAGCAGGATTTGTTTATAAATTGGTGGCCATTGAAGACGAGGGTGGCGAGCAACACAGCGTGGCCAAAACCTCAGCTAAAAAGGGCAATGTAGGCGGCCGCAAATTTGCACTGCGTCGAAAAGACGACCACGGAGTCGCAGTTGCCGAAATCATCGGCGCTGGGCACCACCCTGATGAAGCTCGCACCGATCGCGAACTTCTCGTGCCTTTGATTGTCGAAGGTTTGATTCAAGAGCAGTATGCCGGCGTGAGTGGAACCGAGTTGGCTCGCGAACACCACGCACTGGTTAAGAATGAATTGCCGCTTCAGGCCCTGCGACTAGGTCGAGGCGAAGCGGCAATTCCGACTATTTTTGTTTAGTTTGCGTCAGATTCGTCTGGGCCCTCAGGCATGTTTTCATAAATGTCTTTGCAGGTTGGGCAAACCGGAAACTTTTGCGGATCACGACTTGGAACCCAAACTTTGCCACAGAGCGCTGTGACCGCATTGCCTAAAACCGCCGACTCGACGATGCGCTCTTTTTTGACATAGTGCGCATAGCGCTCGTGGTCACCCGGCTCTAGGTTTTGAATCTGCTCTTCTAGAAGAGTTGAGCCAGCAGTTTGCCCGCCAATTTCATCTGAATCAAATGCTGTCATGGCTTTATTTTAAGTCTGAGGCATCGCCTAGCACGACCTCAAGAGTCAAGGTCTTGCCGTCTCTGGTGAGTTCAATCGTCACCTTCGATCCCGCTGGCTCTTGGCGAACTGCAGCTGTGAGTTCACTCGCGCTTGTGATTGGCTGCCCATTTAGCGCGGTGATTACGTCTCCGGCTTTGACGCCATATTTAGCAGCCGCGCCACCAGCGGTGGTTTCAACAACCTCGGCTCCGGTGGTGAATGAGGCTGCGCTGTTTGACTCAGCAGCGTCTTTGACCTGAGCCCCGAGCAAGCCGTGGCTAACTGCACCGCCCTTCACAATCTGATCGGCGATTCGCTTTGCGACTGATGACGGAATCGCAAAACCGACACCGATGCTGCCCGACGCTGAAGACGACCCAGCCGTTGCGATAGCAACATTGATGCCGATGAGTTCACCCTTGTCGTTCACGAGCGCGCCGCCAGAGTTTCCGGGGTTGATCGCCGCATCAGTCTGAATCACGCGCAAGCTAACCGACTGACCGGTTCCGCTAAAGAACTGCAAGCCTCCGCTTGCCTCGCTTGGAACATCTGAATTTGCGACCTGGATGGTGCGATTCAGGGCTGAAACGATTCCGGTGGTGACCGTTGATGACAGCCCAAGTGGAGCACCGATGGCGACCACTGAGTCACCCACATTAATCGCACTTGAATCTGCAAACTTGATTGGCTCGAAAGATGCCGGGGTGCTGACCTTGATGACCGCTAAATCGTTGATGGCATCTCGGCCGACAACTTTGGCTTTGAAAATGTGGCCGTCATAGGTCTTAACCTGAAGCTCGACGCCATCTGCCGTGCCATCTAGGGTGACCACGTGCGAGTTGGT
>CALDKR010000011.1 GCA_937898095.1 uncultured Rhodoluna sp. | reverse complement strand
CGACCTCAGCCTCAAGCCCGAATCCGGCTGCGATCGACTCAATCAAACGCTTAGATTCAGTGCGAATCCGATGAAAGTTTTCGTTAGAAAAAGTTCTGATGGTGGCACCAAACGACGCTGTGTCGGGCACAACATTTGTGGTCGATGTGTCGCCAGCGCGAATCCATCCGATGTTCAAAATCACTGGGTCAAATGCGCTGAATTTTTTTGTGATCAGAGTTTGCAGGGCCGTTGCTGCCTCAAGCAGCACGCTGACTGGCTCTTTTGAAAGCCAAGGGGTTGAGCCGTGACCGCCAGCGCCCTTGATTGTCACAATAATGTCGCCCGACGAAGCCATCAAAACACCCGGCTTGGTCAAGAAAACGCCACTCAAAAACTTTGAAAAAACATGTATGCCGTAGGCAGCAATTGGTTTGCGACCAGACACGAGCAGGGCACCCTCGTCGATCATGATGTCTGCACCGCCGTGACCTTCTTCGCCAGGTTGGAACCAGATGATTACGTCACCTTTTAGTTCGGATTTTCTGGCCGAAAGCAACCTGGCTGCACCTACGCCGATTGCGGCGTGCAGGTCGTGTCCGCAGGCGTGCATGAACCCGTTCGTTGAGGCATATTCAAGGCCGGTTTCTTCGGTGACCGCAAGAGCATCCATGTCGCAGCGAAGCAAAACAGTAGGGCCAGGTTGCACACCTTTGATGTGAAGCACCGCCGAAGAAATGTTGTGACTCAGGGTGACTTCGCCGAGCGTATCGATTTCAGCTAGCACCCGAGCCAGGGTTTTAGGCAGCGCCAAGCCAAACTCAGGAATCTGGTGCAGCTCTCGACGAAGATTCGAAAGTGATTCACCGTGTTCGTGGGCATCTTTGACCAAGGCTGAATAATCCATGCTGCAATTGTGCCACGCGGGCCCGTGAGCGACTTCGCGCAGCAAACTCGACATAGTCTTGAGAAATGTTTTTTGAGCGCATGCACCCAACCTGGCAAGCGGTCATGCCTCAGGCCAAACTAATTCTGGATGAAATTGAGGCGCGCCTAAACTCAAGGGCCTTCGAGACTGGTCGCGAATATTTTCCTTCGGCCGAATTTGTCATGCGTGCTTTCGAGCGACCTTTCGATTCGGTGCGCGTTCTGATAGTGGGGCAAGATCCTTATCCGACTCGCGGCCATGCAATTGGGTTGTCTTTTGCAATCAACCCGGATGTTCGGCCAATGCCGAGAAGCCTGGTCAACATTTTGCGGGAGCTCAAAGATGACCTTGGCAAGTCAACGCCCGCAGAAGGCGATTTATCGCGCTGGGCTGACCAGGGCGTTCTGTTGCTGAATCGTCACCTGACTACCGAAGAGACCGAGCCTGCAGCGCACGCCGATTTGGGCTGGTCTCGTTTCACTGATTTGGCCGTGTTGACGCTCAATAACCTGCGAGGGCGCCAGCTGGTTGCAATTCTCTGGGGGCTGCACGCACAGCAGTTGAAGGCTAAATTGCCTGATGTGCAAATTATCGAGTCGGCGCACCCGAGCCCACTTTCGGCCCGAAGAGGATTTTTTGGCTCTAAACCCTTCTCTCGGGCAAATCAGATGCTCGAACTGGTCGGCCAGCCGATAATTGACTGGTCTTGCTAAAAAGTTTTATTTAAAGGAAAGACCGTGCCGCTCGATTCAGAATCTCGCTGGAGACTAGTCAGAAAACTAAAGGCCCAGCAAGCCGAACCGGTTTCAAATGAGATAACCATCCGCCCAGCCACAGAGGCTGACATGGTTGCGGCACTTGAAATTTACAATTTCTACATTCAAAACAGCGTTGTCACGTTCGACCTTGACAAAATGTCGCTCAAAGACTGGCAAGAAAAATTCGCCTGGATCAGCTCACTTAAGTTGCCGTTTTTGGTCGCACAAAGTGGCGGCGGGCAAATTCTCGGATTCGCATTTGTGGCTCCTTGGAGGCAGAAGGCGGCATACCGTCGAACTGTTGAAGACAGCATTTATCTTCGCCCAGCTGCTATCGGAAAACGCGTCGGCACGAAATTGCTCGCTCAACTGCTTGAGCAATCCAAGGCTGCAGGAGTGAAAGAAGTCGTTGCCGTGATCAGTGACAAAGGCGCTGAGGCGTCTATTCAATTGCATGAATCTTTTGGATTCACGCGCCAGGGTCATTTAGCAAAAGTCGGTTATAAATTCGGGCGCTGGCTCGGCTCAGTTCTGCTTCAAAAGAGCCTCTAGCTGAAACCGCAAAATAGCTGTGAGTTTCAGCTAACTTTCAGAATTCTGTCTGACCGAGCCTTTAGGCTGAACCCGTGATGAGCATCCGCAAGATAATTTTCAGTGCAACTGCGACTTTGGCAACAGCCTCAATTGCATTCTTTGGTTTGGCACCGGCGGATGCTGCTTCAGCAGTTGCGCCATATGAAGATTCGGTGACGGCCGCGGGTGTCTTTGTGCGGTTGGCTGACGGCGTGAGCCCGGTTCAAAAAGACGGCGTCTTGGTTGGCGAACTCGCCAGCGGGGTTGATTTGAAATTCGATTCAGAAATCGGATTGGGTTGGTATGCCTTCGATTTCAAGACCCCGAGAAGCGCTAATGAAGCTTATGAAATTGCTCAGCGAATCAAGTCAGATTCGCGAGTGCTAAACGCCGATGTAAACACCATTTTGACCCTTCAGAGTCAGGCCATTTTGTCGGCATCATCGGTGCAGCAGCTCAAAGTGAGCACCTCGCTTCTGGCTGAAGAGCAACTAAAACCTCGCGTGAAACTCACCTGGAAGGCACCAACCAATCTTGGCGGTGGTCGAATTGTGGGCTATCGAATTGAACTCAGCACCGATGGCGGCGCTACCTTCAGCAAGGCAATTTCGAACACTAAATCGACCGAACTTAGCGCCTTTATTGCTGACGGATTGACCGTGGGTCAGGTCGCCAAATTTAGAGTTCGGGCCATTACCGCTAAAGGCAGCGTTACAAAGGTGGGCGCGCCTTCAGCTGTGATTAGCGCCTTGCCGACAACCATTCCGCAAATTCCGATTCTCACCAGCACAACTGCAACTGCCGCAAGTTCAACCGTCAGCTGGAAACCGCAAACTTTAGTTCAGCGCGGCGGGCTATCTGTGACCTACACCGTGACCGCCAAGTCAAACGGACTCTCAAGCGTTAGTTGCACTAGCACCGGCACTTCATGTGCCCTAAATGGTTTGGCTTCCGGGGCAACCTATTCACTTTCGATCGTCGCCAAAAATGCTCGCGGAACATCAGGTGAGCGGTTGCCGTTTGTAGCAACAGACCCACAAATTGTGAAGCAGTGGCACTTGAATTCAGCCAACGGCATCAATGTCAACGCTGCATGGCGCAGAACAAATGGCGATTCGTCAGTTGTTGTGGCGGTCATCGACAGTGGAATAACCGCGCACCCAGATCTAGTCGGCCAGACCGTTCCTGGTTATGACTTTGTGAGCGATGCGCAATCGGCCGGCGACGGCGACGGCCGCGACGCCGATCCGACTGATCCGGGTGATGGTTCGGCAACCGAACCGAGCAGCTGGCACGGAACTCACGTTTCAGGCCTAATCGCCGCAGCCGCTAACAACGAGGGCGGCGTTGGTGTTGCACCAGGCGCAAAGGTTCAGATGGTGCGTGCGCTTGGTTCATTGGGTGGCGAGAGCAAAGACTTGGCGGCTGCAATTTTGTGGGCGGCCGGAGTTCAGGTGTCGGGCGTTCCTCTGAATGCAACACCAGCCAAGGTCATCAACATGTCACTGGGCACTGATTCGCCACAGCGCTGCGATGCGGCCACCCAGTCCGCCGTAGATGCCGTCAAGGCACTTGGTGTCACCATGATTACCGCCGCCGGAAACACCGCTAGCGAGGCTTATTGGTCGTATCCAGGCAATTGCTTCGGAACCATCAACGTAGGTGCTACCGGATTTGGCGGAGATCGTTCTTGGTATTCAAATTACGGGCCAGGCGTGGACATATCGGCCCCAGGTGGCGACTCAAGAAACTCGACCGGTGCCCCAGAAGGCACTTATGGCCGAATTTACTCAACCTCAAACGATGGCAAGCTTGCTGCCGGAAATCCAACCTATGCCTATCAAGAAGGCACATCGATGGCCGCACCAATTCTGTCGGGAGTTGTTGCCCTGATGTATTCAGTTGAGCCAAGCCTCACTTTTGATGAAGTTTGGGCGATTTTGAAGAGCACCGCAACGCCATTTGCGGCTGGTTCGAGCTGCTCGGTGGGCGTCGGCACTGATGCGCAGATGTGCGGAATCGGAATTGTGAATGCTGGGGCGGCTGTCGAAGCCGCAATCAAGTTGCGCTAAGTAGTTAGCACCAAATAAAAAACCCGAACATTTCTGTTCGGCTCAATTATTAACAAAGTTCGCAAATTCCGATTTTTCGAAATTTGCCTCACTTTGCAGAATGCGTGACTTTTCAAGTCCCGCTCCGGACAAATAAAAAACCCGAACAT
>CALDKR010000010.1 GCA_937898095.1 uncultured Rhodoluna sp. | reverse complement strand
CCGACGGTGGACTACGGCAACAACATCCGCCAGGTGGCGTTCGACCAGGGCGTGAAGAACGCGTTCGACTTCCCGGGCTTCGTGCCCGCGTATGTGCGACCGCTCTTCTGCCGCGGCAAGGGCCCGTTCCGCTGGGTGGCGCTGTCGGGCGACCCCGAGGACATCCGCAAGACCGACGCCAAGATGAAGGAGCTCTTCCCCGAGGACGCCCACCTGCACCGCTGGCTGGACATGGCCGGTGAGCGCATCGCCTTCCAGGGCCTGCCCGCGCGCATCTGCTGGATTGGTCTGGGTGAACGCCATCTGGCCAATGCTGGCAAGGTCGGCTTGGCCGTTGGCCATTAGTGTCTGCTTGCCCAGTGACAGCCAATCACCGTTTCCGATTCGAATGTAACCCCATGCCTCGTGAGAGTTGCGACGACCCTGGGCAACCTTGAAGTCGGCACCAACTTTGGTTCCCTGGATCACAGTGATCTCGTCGCTGAGCTCATATCGGGTGTTGCCTGGCAAGGCCGAGATGTCTCGCTCGCCCTTCTTTTCAGGTGCGGTTTGAGGAGGCTCAACAATCTTGGCTTGCGTCAAAGCAGTATCAAGCGCAGCCTTTGCAGCTGGGTCGGGTTGAGTGAAACCGGTGGTCTGCTCAGAAGGCGGGGTCAGGTTATAAGTGGTTTGGCTAACCGCGGTGTTTTGCTGGGTTGAAGAAACCGGTGCTGGCGGGGTCGCGGTGATGGTCACCGCGGTTGAACCGTTAGTTAGCGCAGTTGCAGCGTTTCCGGCGGCGTCTTTCACCGAGAATCCGGCGGCCTTGGTCACCGAGATTGTGCCCTGAACGCCTGCGGTCAATGTGTGTGCAGCCGAAATTTCACAGGCAACCGGCGAAACCTGCTTGACGACAATGGTGGTGTCATCGATGCCCGAGGTGGCCAAATCAGCCGCGGTTAGAGTGCTGCAGTCGATTGACTCGTTGCCGGTCAGGTTAAAGATTGCCTTGTCGTTGACCAGGTTCGGGGTCGCGGTCAGGGTCAGGGTCGGTGCGGTTGAGTCAAAACTGAATGACTGCGAGGCAAACAACTTTGAATCCCATGATGAATCGCCGATGGTCTGGTTGCCGTATTCACCAACAATTGCGATGTTGGCAAATGCGTTTAGGCCGTCTTGCCAAAAACCATTTCTGTCCATGCTGATGTCGTCGGCGCTCTTGAAGACGTCGCCCGAGGTGTTGTTTGGCTCGACATTTTCGCCGAATAGACCTTTTTGCCAGTTGTTATAGCGCCCGGCTTCAGAGCTTCCGGTTGCAAACGCATTGTCACTGCAGCCAAGCAACCAAACACAGACCTGGTCTTCGTGGGTGAACTTGGTGCCGTTCTCAGGGCCCACATTCCACTTCCAGTCGGCACCGGTGTTGCGCCCACCAAGCCACAGTGGGCTGTTGTCGCCCTTCGACTTAACCATGCTGTTCTCTGCAGCCGAGGTGATGGTCGGCAGGTATCCCGAGGCAGCACCGTAATAACGACCGTTGATCTGACTTTCGGCATAAGACTTGTTGGTGTTTGCGAAATAACCAGCGTTGGTTTCAAGGCGATAGAAGTGCCGAGTTTCATACAAGAAGTCGTCGTTTGGCTTGATGGTGAACTCGATTGTGCGGGCGGTTCGATCGGTCGAGGTAGTGCTCCACTTGACTAGTCGAATTGCCTCTTGAAGTGTCGCCGGAGGAATGTATCCGTTTGGATTCGAGACCTCAAGAATTTTGTCGCTGCCCGAAGTTGTCACTGCAGAGACAAGCTGGTGTGAACCGGTGTATCCAGTGAAGGCCAAATTGTCACCGGTTTTAAAGTTCTTGATGACCACCCTGAATCCAGGCAATGTATAGGAGTCGCCGCGATATTTGATCGACGCGTTAGGCGCGATGGCAACTGGGTTTGCTCCTGAAAGACCGTTCACGGTGCCCAGGGTCAACTCAGGCACAAAGCTCATTGTTCTGGTGATTGTGGTTGATGCCGGGTTTGGGTTTCCGGCAAGGTCAGTTGCAACTGATGCCGCAAGGCTAACGATCAGGGTTCCAGACCAAGCGTCATCGTTTCTTAGGCGCAAAACATAGCTCGATGAGCCGTCGGTTCCGGTGGTTATAGTTTTGGTCCAGCCAGCAAGGCCATTGATGCCCTGGCCGGCCGAATTAAAGGTGAGCACAAAATCGCTGGCGGTTAGGCCATAGACCGGGCCATTGAAATTCACGTTCACGTCAATGGTCGAAGCGTTAACCGCGCTGGTGCTGACGAACGGGTTGCTGGCTGCCCAACCTGGCGCAACTGTGTCTTTGTTCACGGTCACCGCAGTGACGTCGCCAACCAGTGCATTTCCTGAACCAAAGGTGGTTGGGTTTCCGGCCATGTCTTCAACACGACCACCCAAAACCTTTAGGTTGATGGTTCCGTCTGAACATCCTGTGACATTCACAATCACCTGGCGGTTTGTGGTTTCGCTTGCTGCTGGGGTGGCCACACATCCGGTTGCTGTTTGGCTTGCAAAGCCAAATGACTGGCGGGCGGCGGTTGCATAGTTGCTGGCATAAAGGTGCCGCACGTCTTCGTTAAAAGTCACCGTGTATGAAACGATGGCGGTTTTCGCATAGAGAGCCGTGCCCGAAACTGCAGAGTTGGCATTTAGCGCGATTCCGGCCTGGGTCAAAGTCGGCGGTGTGTAGTCGACAATCGATGTTCCTTCGATGCCGTTCGAAGTCACGTTGCCGAGTGCGTCTTGCAGATAGCCGGCGGCAATTTGCAACGTTAGCTCGCCCGAGTCAAGCGAAGTCAAAGCATTGGGGTTGGTCAATCTAACTGTGAGTTGCTTGGGGTTGCCACTGTCAATTGTGCGCACGCTGGTTGTCCAGTCTGGTGCGGTGCGGGTGACTGTGCCGCCAACCACATAAGGCTTGACGGTTAGTTTGCTGTCGTCAGATGCGCCGCCAACAAATGAAACCGCTTCGTCAAAAGTGAAAATAAAGTCAACCGGTGAGCTTTTGGTTGATGGTGGGCTCATGCGCACCGAGGCCATCGCTGGTCCGGTGGTGTCGATAAAGCCCTTGCCGCTCATTGTTCCCAGGCCGGGTGCATTGGTTATAGATGTGGTGCCGGCAGCATCAACATTTAGCGTGACTTCGCCATCGATCGCCGATGCATTGGCAACAGTGACATCAAACACCGATGCGCTGCTCGGTGTGCCGTTCACGTTGGTGATGGTTTTGGTCCAGGTGCCGTTGGTGCCGCTTGCGCCGGCAAGCGATAGGTTGCTCACGCCGAATCCGGTGACTTCTTCAGCGAAGGTCACCCGATAGGTGATCGACTTGACTGAGGTTTCGCTGTCGGCGTTTAGGCCCTGTGGGGTGACCGAAAGAATTGTGGTGCCGCGATAGGCCAGACGGATCCATCCGTTTTCGGTGTTGCTGCCAACTGTTGAGACACGAGTGCCGTTGACAACTGGAGCCAAGTCTTCGACCGTGGTGATAGTTGTTGCCGAACTGCCTGGAGCAGGGATCGGCGCGTTGCCCCAGCGCTTGATGTAACCGCCACCGGCGGTAAAGCTGTCTGCTGGTGGGCGAGAGAAAGATGCATCGAAGGCAGCGGTATTGGTCTTGATTGCCGTGCTTAAGAACGACGAACCACCTCCGCCACCGCC
>CALDKR010000009.1 GCA_937898095.1 uncultured Rhodoluna sp. | reverse complement strand
GACAAAAACGCCGGTGCCCAAAATGGTTGCAACCACAAACATGGCAAGCATCACGTTTCTGCCCATTGGGTAAAGCTGGCCGAGCTGACTGAGCCTAAGTGCGTCGAGAATCAGAACCAAAAACAGAGCAGCGTAGATGTACAAGATGACTGCGAGTACTCCGCCGATCCAAGGGGTCGCGACCAGTGTCAGTGCCCAGGAACGTTTGATCAGAAAAAGGAAGAACCAGAGAGCGATTCCCGCCCAACCGATTATGGTTGCGCGAATACCAACTTGACCCAGCCTCCGATTGCCAGCGAGAAGCTGCGCAGAACCTGGGATAAGGACGCCGAGGAGCAGCAAAAAGATTGCACGCTTGCGCATCTGCTGGGGTGTAGCCCGGTCGAAGCGTCTAAAGAGGGAGTTGCTTAGATCTGAGATTTCAGTTTCTCGTTCTTCTCGGCGACGGCGTCTTTGAGCGACTCGCCAAAGGCGGCCAGCTTCTTTGCCATCGACTCGTCGTTGGTTCCAATGATTCTTGCTGCCAGGATTCCCGCGTTGCGCGCTCCGCCGATCGAAACCGTCGCGACCGGAATTCCGGCTGGCATCTGCACGATAGAAAGCAGTGAATCCATGCCATCGAGTTTGGCTAGCGGAACCGGCACACCGATAACCGGCAAAGTGGTGACTGAGGCCAGCATGCCTGGCAGGTGGGCTGCACCGCCAGCGCCGGCGATTATCACTTTGAGACCACGACCTGCGGCAGCTTTGCCCCACTCGATCATTCGCTCTGGAGTGCGGTGTGCCGAAAGCACCTCGACCTCGTAGCTGATGCCGAAATCTTTTAGGGCCTGGGCGGCGTCTGACATTACTGACCAGTCAGAATCTGAACCCATGACAACGCCAACCTGGATAGCCCCGTTTTGCGAGTTGTTTTCAGTCATGGTGGCTCCTCAATTCATCGCCGTGAACCCCTAAATTTTATCTTTGAGGCCGCCAATGCTGGGGATTTAGCGCCCTAAGAACGAAGCAGTTCAGCCGCTGCCTGGGCGTAGGCAAGGGTTGCCTCGGCATCGGTGCCGAGCACAGTGACGTGGCCCATTTTGCGCCCAGCACGCGCCGACTTGCCATAGGTGTGAACCTTTGCCTCGGCAAATTCGGCGAGCGCTTTGTCATAGTTCATGACGAAATCATTGATGTCATTGGTGCCCAGCAGGTTTACCATCACGGCGTGCGGTGCACGAACGTCGGTTGAGCCAAGCGGCAAATCTAGAACTGCACGCAGATGTTGTTCAAACTGGCTGGTGACTGAACCCTCGATGCTGAAGTGCCCCGAGTTGTGAGGTCGCATGGCCAGCTCATTAATCAAAATGCGCCCGTCGCGCGCCTCAAACATCTCGACCGCCATCACGCCGGTGACACCGAGACCATTGGCAACATCAGCTGCGATTTTGGCGGTTGTCGCCAACAGTTCGGCACTCGCATTTGGGGCTGGCGATTGAACCACGCTGCAAACGCCATCGGCTTGTATGGTCTGAACCAACGGCCAAGCCTTGAACTCACCGCTTGGGCGTCGCGCACTCAACTGTGCGAGCTCTCGAACGAAATCAACTTTTTCTTCAGCGAGCAGACTGCCGCCGACTTTTGCCAAGCCCTCGGCGCTCAACCAGTCACTGGCATCTTCAGCACTGCGCACAACACGCACGCCTTTGCCGTCATAGCCGCCGATTGGAGTTTTCAAAATTGCAACGCCGCCGTTGTCGGCTATGAATGCCTCAAGTTCGGCCGCAGTTTTGATTTCAGCCCAAGCTGGCATTGGCAAACCAAGCGCACCTAATCGCTGGCGCATGTGCAATTTGTTCTGTGCAAACTTAAGTGCTTTTGATGGCGGCTGAACACTGATGTCTTGAGCCTCGAGCGCTTCAAGCACCTCAAGCGGAACATGTTCGTGGTCAAAAGTGATCACGTCTACGGTCTGCGCAAATTCGAGCACCTCAGCAAGGTGCGTGTAGTCACCGACTTGAGTGGTTGCCTGGGCTGCCGATGAACCTTCTGATTCAGCAAAGACTTTAATCTCAAGGCCAAGGTTGATTGCCGGAACAATCATCATTCGGGCCAGCTGACCGCCGCCGATAACGCCAACGCGAGGTGTGGTCACAGGTTCATCCTTAGAAAATATGTGGTTCTATTTTGACGCAATCAGCGAGTTGATTTCGCTGGCTAGCAATTTAGGTCGCGGCACCTTGCTGAGCACAAAGGGTTCTTCGCCAATGACCGTGAGAATCACGGTGCGTTTTGGGCCGGCTTGCGCACCGCTGATTTTGGTCAGCGAAACCTCGCGGTGACGCTGCCCGAATAGCCCCGAACGAGTGCTCACTCGACTGGTTGTGACCGTTGACCAATGGGTTAAAAAGTTAACCATCGGCACCAGCCAAAAAACAACAGCGATCAAACCGGCGAGCGACCAGACCAAAATGTTTTGCCACTGCTCAGTCAGTCGCCCCGCATAAAAACCAACCAGTGCGGCACTCAAAAAAAGCGCAAAGTATGGCAAAACCAAGTTTGCCCGCGACGGTCTGATTCGGGCTAATTGCAGTTCGGCTTGAAAACTCATTACAAAGAATTGTGCCTTAGGTGCACGACATCGCCGGCGGCAACTGCAAACGTTTCAGATTTATCGGCCTTTTCAACAATCAATCGCCCGGTTTCATCAATGTCCATCGCGCGGCCAAATTCTTCTTTGTCGCCAGGCAAAATTACTCGAACCTCGCGGCCGATGGTTGCGCAGTTAGCAATCACTGCTGCCCGCAATCCGCTTGCATTTGGGTTGCCGTTGGCTGCGCCAAAGCTTTTATAAAGGTTGGTGAGGTGTCCCAAATATGCCTCAAGAAAATCATCGCGACTCACCTGATTAGCGCCCTCGATTGCCATCGAGGTGGCTGCGTCGATTGGCAAGTCAGCCTTTGATTGACTCAAATTCACACCCGAACCAATCACCACGCCGGTCAAGTCTGGCAATAGTTCGCTAAGCACACCCGACAGTTTGTTCCCGTTGACCAAAACATCATTAGGCCATTTCACGGCGGCATCAACAACCCCAAAACCTCGGGCGGTCTGGCAAATAGCCAGCCCTGCCATTAGCGGCAACCACGAAAATGCGGTTGGGCCAAAAGCTGCCGGTTTCAAGAGCACCGAGGCAAACAGAGAGCTTTTTGACGGAGCTTGCCACTGGCGACCCGAGCGACCCTTGCCGGCGCTTTGAAAATCTGTGACTAACACAGACAAATCGGGCAATTCGGCACCTTGCTGAATCAAATCGGTATTCGTTGAGCCAGTCGATTCGACAATCTTGATTTGGCTAATCAACCCATTGAAATTGGCCTGAGGCGCCTCCCACTGCTGATTGTTTTGGTTCATCTCCATGCCTTCAGACTAACCGCCGAGCTGGATGACCGGCAGCTGTAGGTTTCATCCATTGATTTTTCAAAATCGCAGTAGCAAACCTTCAAGCGAATGGCGCTTTGGTGTCAGTAGAGTGAACCTCATGACCCAGGAACAGACCTTCACCACTGCTATTCGGTTGAACCCAGACATTCTCACCACCGCCGGCCGCTTGGCCGACCTGCGTGATCGCTATAACCAGGCAGTCAATGCTTCGGGTGAGGCTGCAATCGCCAAACAGCACGCAAAGGGCAAAAAAACTGCGCGTGAGCGCATCGAAATGCTGCTTGACCCGGGTTCATTTGTTGAGCTTGACGAATATGTTCGTCACCGCAGCACTGCATTCGGCATGGATAAAAACCGTCCGTATGGTGACGCTGTAGTCACCGGCGTCGGAACCATCAACGGTCGTCAGGTTGCTCTGTTCTCACAGGACTTCACAATTTTTGGTGGCTCACTTGGTGAGGCAGCCGGAAACAAAATCATCAAGGTTATGGATCTTGCAATTGCAACCGGCGTGCCGTTTATCGGCATTTTGGATTCAGGTGGCGCTCGCATTCAAGAAGGCGTTATCGCTCTCGGAAAATACGGTGAGATTTTCAAGCGCAACACCATGGCCTCGGGAGTGATTCCGCAGATCTCAATCGTGATGGGCCCAGCGGCCGGCGGTGCGGTTTATTCACCAGCGCTGACCGACTTTGTGATCATGGTCGACAAGACCTCAAACATGTTTGTGACCGGCCCAGACGTGATCAAGACCGTCACCGGGGAAGACGTCGGCATGGAAGAACTCGGTGGCGCGCGAGCTCACAACGAACGCTCGGGTGTCGCCCACTATCTGGCATCTGACGAAGATGACGCGATTGACTATGCCCGCAACCTGCTCAGCTATTTGCCTGAAAATAACTTGAGCGAGACCGTGGTCTATGACGCTGAGGGTGAACTAGAGGTCACCGATGCAGACCGCAAACTAGACACTTTGATTCCCGATTCGCCAAACCAGCCTTATGACATGCACACCGTTATTGAGGGCATTGTTGACGACGGTGAATTCCTAGAGGTTCAGGCACTTTTTGCCCCGAACATCGTTATTGGCTTCGCACGCGTTGATGGCCGCAGCGTGGGCATTGTGGCTAACCAGCCGAGCGCAATGGCCGGAACCCTAAACATCGACGCCGGCGAAAAAGCAGCTCGTTTTGTTCGATTCTGTGACGCTTTCTCGATTCCAATTTTGACCCTGGTTGACGTTCCTGGTTATTTGCCTGGCACCGACCAGGAGTGGGCGGGCGTTATTCGCCGCGGTGCCAAGTTGCTCTACGCCTACGCCGAGGCAACCGTTCCGCTAGTCACCGTGATTACTCGCAAGGCCTACGGCGGTGCATACATCGTGATGGGCTCAAAGCAACTCGGCGCCGACATCAACCTGGCTTGGCCAACTGCAGAAATCGCAGTTATGGGTGGTCAGGGTGCGATTAACATCTTGTTCCGCGACCAAATCAAGCAGGCCGAAGCCGCTGGCGAAGATGTCACCGCGGTTCGAGCTCGACTTGCCGCTGAATACACCTACAACGTGGCGAGCCCATTCTTGGCTGCAGAGCGCGGTGAGCTAGACGGCATTATTGAGCCATCAGCAACTCGTATTTCAGTCATCAAAGCCCTGCGTGCACTTCGCACCAAGCGAGCCACAATGCCGCCTAAGAAGCACGGAAACATTCCACTGTAATGAGCGAACAAACTCACGATGGCGTGATTGCCGCAACCCAATTGGTTCGCGGCAACCCAACGCCTGAAGAACTAGCTGCGGTTTTAGCCGTGCTTGAAGCTGCAGTGCCTGAAGAGCAAGCTGCAGCGTCGGTTGGGGTGCGAAAAACTCGATCGACCTGGTCTCGAAACGTCGGAAATTTGCGTTCAGAAATCGCACCCGGTGCTGGTCAGTGGCGCGCGATTATTCGCGACGGACTCAACTAAACACCGTTTCGTAACCTTTTGTCCCCCGAAGATGGGACACCCTATTTTTAGCTTTTTGCCAATAAAACACTGGCCTCTGGGCATACTTGAACCATAAGTTGTGAACTAAATCAACAGGGGGTTGAAGTTCAGAACTTGGGGAGTTAGTGGTCGATAATCTCGGCCCCTAATGTTTCGGGGGAATGTTTTCAGCGGCTCGCAAGGGTCGCTGATTTCATTTTTAACAGGGTTTAGTTCAGTTTTTAGAAGTCGTCAGATTGCTAGATGGCGCTGGCAAACGAAGCCAACGATCGGGTGCTGAAGCTCCTGGACGCATGCAAACCATGGTTAGCACCCATTCATCGTGGTTAGGTGCCCTTAGTGTCACTCGCCCGCCCTGGCACTCGTCAAGCGCTGCCGCCGCTTGCGTCAACAACTCGTCGCGATCGGCTGCGCTGACCGAGTCAAGGCCACCCTCATCAAAAACCACAACTTCGATGCCGCGCAAACGGGCGTCGCGAATTGCGAATCGCGTGCGGTCGTTGATCAGATTGCGCCCGCGAATCTCGTCGCGCAGTTCAGATTCGAGCAACCTAGCCTGCAGGCGATCATTGTCGTCAAGGTTGCCGTTGGTTTCTGAAATGCGCTGAAGCAACGGCAACGCACGGCGCAGCGTGATTGCCGCCTGTCGCTTGCGCTCATCGCGCACCGCGGTGGTTGACGCCATCTCGCTAGCTTCTTTGGTGGCCTGATCAACATATGCCTGCGCTTCTCGGCTGGCACTGGCCAAACCGGTTGCAATCGCTTGACCGGCGAACACTAAAACCACCGCACCAATCACGCCAGTGGTTGTGATCGAAGCGAATCCACCCCACGCCACGACCTGCACAACCATTATCAAAAGCCCTACCCAAGAGATCACCTGATGCTGGCGAATAGCCGTTGCAGCCATGAGAGTGGCCACAGCAGCTACATGCCAAGTGGCATATGTGCCAGCGAGCGATTGATCAAGCTGCCCGTTGATCAAAACCGGGATGATTGCC
>CALDKR010000008.1 GCA_937898095.1 uncultured Rhodoluna sp. | reverse complement strand
CCGCCCTCTAGGGGTGCGTTTCCGATGTCAGTGCGGTGAAAATTCAAATAAGAACGTGATGCCGTTGGGCCACGCTGACCCTGATAGCGGTTGCCATATTTTTCTGAACCGTATGGGTTCTCACTCGGGCTTGAAAGCTGAAAGAAGCAGAGCTGGCCAATCTTCATTCCTGGCCAAAGCTTGATGGGCAAAGTAGCCGTATTTGAAAGTTCGAGGGTCACGTGACCGTTAAACCCTGGGTCAACAAAGCCCGCGGTTGAGTGGGTCAATAGCCCGAGGCGACCTAGCGAACTCTTGCCCTCGAGTCTGGCAGCGATGTCGTTCGGAAGCGAAACAAATTCATAGGTTGAGCCGAGCACGAACTCGCCCGGGTGCAAAATGAATGGCTCATCTGATGCGATCTCAACAAAGCGAGTCAGGTCATCCTGGTGTTCGGCTGGGTCGATGTATGGATATTTGTGGTTGTCAAAAAGTCTGAAGAAGCGGTCGAGGCGCACATCGAAAGATGATGGCTGCAGCAGGTTCATATCGAGTGGCTCGAGACCAATGCGGCCGGCTTCAATTTGGGTGCGAATATCGCGGTCTGACATCAACATAGGCCAAGTTTACCTTTGGGTTGCATGGCTGGGGTTGCGCGGTTCAAGGCTCGGCCGAGGTTTTGGCTAGTGGTCAAGCTTGGCGGCGCGATAGATCCTGCGCAGCCACTTTGGCGCCCACCAGTTTGCCTCACCGAATAACCGCATGAGCGCGGGCACTAACAGTGCGCGCACAACAGTGGCATCGAGCAAAATCGCGAACGCGATTCCGAGGCCCATCATCTTCATGATGGTCACGCCGCTAGTTATGAAGAACAAAAAGCTGACTGCCAAAACCAGTGCGGCTGCTGTGATGATGCGCCCGGATTTTTGCAAGCCAACCGCAACTGATTCGGTGGTGCTTAGGCCAGCCAGGTGTTGCTCTTTGATTCGACTCAACAAAAAGAGTTCATAGTCCATCGAGAGCCCGAATGCGATAACCGCAATCAGCACAATCGACGACGTGTCGACACTGCCCGTGACGAAGAAGTCGCCGATTAGCCACTTGAGGTTGCCCTCCATGAAAACCCAGGTCAAGAATCCAAGGGTGGCGCCAAGGCTCATGACGTTGAGCAAAACCGCCTTGATTGGAAGCAATACCGAGCCGGTGAACAAGAACAGCAGAATCAGTGTCCAGGTGATAATCCATCCGCCAACCAAAGGCAGCTGTTTTTCGATTCCGAGCTGCGAATCGGTATAAACCGCGGCGGAGCCGCCGACCAAAATTTGGTGGCTCGAATCAATTTCTCGAATCGCTTTGGTTAGGTCGATGCCTTCGGTCGAGCGTGATTCGATGTCGTGAATGGCGACGATTTTTTGATATCCGGCTTCGGAATAGTTGGCGAAAGCGGGTGCATAGCCGTCGTCGAGGTTGCCATTAATGGCAATGCCCGATGTGCTCTGCACTCTGACAATGTGGTCGATCTTGCTCAGCGCCAGAACATAATCGGTGACGTCATCTTGGCTGGCATTGCTCATGATGATTTCGACCGGCGAGCCCTCGCGCGCGCTAAACCGATCGCGAATCACGTTGCTGGCGATTACGGCTGGGTCGGTCTGGCGCAGCACGCGGTCGTCGACCTGGCCAAACTCGGCATCTTTGGCCAAATAAACCAAGCCGCCTAGACCTATGGTGGTGACCAGCAAAACTGCCACCGGGCGCTTCATGACAAAGCGAGCTATTGCTCCCCAGCCACCCGACTCTTTGGGCGTGAGATCGCGCTTCAAAATTCTCAGCTTGTTGATGCCGTCGCCGGCCAGTTTGAGATTTGCGGGCAGAGCAATGAGCGCACCAGCGACCGCAAGCACCACAACCACGAAACCGCCGAGCCCAAATGACTTCAAGAAATACTGCGGAAAGAAGAACAGTGAGCCGAGCACGATTGCCACAGTGAGACCGCTAAATAGAACAGTTCGGCCGGCTGTTTCAACCGTTCTGATCACGGCGTGATCGACCGATTTTCCGGCGGCGCGTTCTTCTCTGAATCGGTTGACCATCAGCAGCGCATAGTCGATGCCCAAACCAAGGCCCATGCCGGTGATTAGGTTTAGGGCAAAAATCGAGGTGTCGGTGAACTGCGCCGAAAGCCAGATGAAAAAGAATGAGCCAACAATTGATAGTCCGCCGATCATCATTGGCAAACCTGCGGCCACCAGCGAACCGAAAACAAACACCAACAGCACCAACGTCAGAGGCACGGCGATTGATTCAGCCAACGCCAGATCGTGCTCAATCGCAGCGTTGATTGAGGCTGTGATGGCGGCGAAGCCGGCCACATAAATTTTGGCCTGACCTTGATAGTCGCCGGTGAAATCCGAGCTGATTTGCTTGGCGATCTGGCTTTGCTTGGCGTCGTCGTCGAGATAGACAAAGTAGTAAACCGCGTTGCCGTCATCGCTTCGCAAACTCGCTGGCGAGCCCAGGCTGAAATAGCTTTCGACCTTGTCGACCCCATCGACAGCTTGTAAGTCTTTGGTTAGGTTTGCCCCGGCGGTGACGCTGCGAGGGTCGTCGGCTTGCGAATTAAAGTCAGCCACGATGACAACCTCGGCGGTGTCGAGGCCGAATTCATCGGTGAGAATTTGTGAGACCTTGGCCGAGTCGCTGCCCGGGTCGTCATAGCCGCCGCCCTTTAGATAACCAAACGACTGAAAACCCCAAATTGAAGACAGTGCGATGAGCGCGATAAACCCGAAAAGCGCGAGCTTGCTTCGCTTGACCAAAAATTTGGCTAGACGGTTCATGGCTGCCTTCTTAAAACATCAATGTCTAAACTGCCCGCGACTAAAAAAGCTTGCCAGCTGGCGGCTGTTTGATTCCCTGCATAAATCTCAGCACATCTGAGTCAACCATCACATCATTCATTCGGATAGCACGCGTGAGGTATAAACCGTCGAGCGAACGCACGCGGCTCAAGGCAACATATGTTTGCCCTGGGCTGAAAGCCCCGCGACCCATGTCGACCACTACCTCGTCATAGGTCTGACCCTGTGATTTGTGAACCGTGACTGCCCATGCCAAGCGCAGCGGAATCTGCTGAAACTCGGCAAGCGGCACAGCCACAAGAACCTCTTTGACTCGCCCGGTTGCCTCGTCGAACTCTTCGTCGATTTCGTAGCGAACTTTCTCCCAGGTGCTGCGGCCAACCTCTAGCTCTTCGCCATCGACCTCGACAATCACACCACCCGAACTCGGCAGGGCCTTGACGTGACCGATGGTTCCGTTGACCCAGCGCTTTAGCGTGCCGCCGTTTGGGTTTTTGATCGTGCTCGAGTCATCGTTCTTGATGAACATCACCTGGGCGCCAACTTTGAGCTCGAGCACTGGGTCGGCAGGCAGTGTGCGGCCAAAAACGCGCTCGTCTTCGGCGGTGAAAATGGCTTCAAAAGTCTTGGGCTTGGATTCGATTCGAGCCATGCGGTTTCGGTTCACCGAGTTGACGGTTTCGTTAGTGGTTGCCAAGCGAATCACATCATCGTGCGGCGGAAACCTGTTGCCGCAGGTGTTCAGGTGATCGAGCATCTCTTGGGTGCAAGAACCGTCACGAATTGCATTCAAGATGTCTTTGAAATGCTCGTCATGCTGCCTGAAAATCTCACTCAACTCAAAACGCTCAAGGCTGTCTTCGCGCCAAACGTGGGCATCAAAAAACCACGAGCTCTGATAGTTCTCAGCCATGTATGCCCGCTCTTCGGCATTACCCGGAACCGGAGCCAACTGATAAGGGTCACCGAACATGACAACCTGAGCACCACCGAATGGAAGCTTTCGGCGACCGCGGGCGATTCCGAGGGCGCGAGACATGGCATCCATGAGATCGGCATTGACCATCGAAATCTCATCGATCACCAAAACATCGAGAGCGGCAAGCACCTCGCGGCTGCGTCGATTTAGATGCTTGGCCAGATCGACCTCTCCCAAAACTCCGAATGGAAAACCAAATAGCGAGTGGATTGTGACGCCACCGACGTTGAGCGCAGCCACACCGGTTGGGGCGCATACCGCGACTTTTTTCTCGGTGTTCTCGATGAAATAGCTCAGCAACGTTGACTTGCCGGTGCCGGCTCGGCCGGTGACGAAGATGTTGTTGTCTGAGGTTTCGATGTAATCAAAGAGCGCCTGCTGTTCGGGCGAGAGAGTGATCGGCTGCATTACTGATCACCTGGGTTCTTCTGGTCGCGGGCTGCAAGGCGGGCGAGCATCTGGTTGTATGCCTCGATATCCTGGCCGCCGCTTCTGTCGCTGGCGCGATCAAGGCGCTTGCTGTCTCGCCGATCGGCATTGAACCACTGAACGCACACGATCAGGGTCAGTGCTGCGGTTGGCATTTCGCCGATTCCCCAGGCAATCGCCCCGCCGGTGTGCTGATCATCAAGCGGCGCCTCGCCCCAGGTGCGGCCCATTGCGCCATACCAGTCAGGCAGCAGCAAACCAGAGCCGTCCATCAGGCTGAGGCCAAAGAACGCGTGAAATGCCATGGTGCCAATCAGCATCAAGAGGCGAATCGGAAAACCAAGTCGGGTTGGCCCCGGATCGATGCCGATCAGCGCTTGGGCGAAAAGATAACCGGTGATCACAAAGTGCACGACCATCCACTGGTGACCAAGGTGCTCTGAGGTGGCCCAGTTGAAGAGCGGCGTGTAATAAAAAGTGACCAGCGAGCTGGCGAACAAAATCGCGGCGATGATCGGATGAGACACAAACTGGGCATATTTTGTGTGAACCGCCCAGAGCGCCCACTCGCGAACACCACGGCTGCCGTCGTGACGAGCCTCGACCGCGCGCATCAACAGGGTGATTGGCGCGCCCGGCACCAATAGCACTGGCACCATCATGGCCAAAATCATGTGGCCGATCATGTGAATGCTGAATAGATATTCCTGATAGGCATTGATCGCGCCGTTGGTCACATAGAAGAGCGTGAGCATTCCGGCGATCCAGCTGGCGGTTCGGGCTGCTGACCATTTGTCGCCGCGGCGGGCGAGGCGGGCAACCCCCAGCAGATAAATCACGATTGACCCGAGTGTGATCACTGCCCAGACCAAGTCGATCTTCCACTCGGTGAAAAAGCTCGATGCCACAAGCTCTGGTGGCAACGGCTCGCCGGTCAAAATTTCGGCCGGGGTTAGATTCGTGACATCTTGCGGGCCGCGAGGGGTTTGGGTGCGAGCCAAAGCGGTGGCTAGGCCGATCGCCATGCCCATGATGGCGAACTCGATTGCTGCCAAGCGCCAAAATGAGCCGCCGAGCTCAATTCGCTTAAGTTCGCTAACTCGATCTCTCACTCCAAAAATGCCGAGCAAAATTAGCAGCGCTACTTTGCCGATGAGCAGCAGGCCATACGGGGTTTGAAACAAATCGTGCAGCGATTCGATGCGCACACTAGCCGCGCCGAGGCCAGAAATCGCCACCAAAATGTATGCCACCAGGGCCAGCGACGAATAACGCTTTGCCAAAATGAAGTTGAATTTGCTGTCTTGAGTGCGAAGGGCGAGCAGGGTGGCCAGGCCGCCGACCCAAATCACAATCGCCCACAGGTGCATGCCGGTTGAGTTGACTGCCATGGCGTGGCCCTTGGTGCCAGCAGCGTGACCAATTAGCGCCAGCGGAATCAGTGCTGCCAAGCCGAGGGCAGCGAGCAAAAGTGTTGCGGTTAGTCGGCGAACCATGAGAGTGGCGATTGACAGCACGGCAGCACCGACCAGGCTGAGGGCGAGTGAGATGCCCATTTCAATGTCGGTGGCAAATAGCCAAAGGCCCTGGCCAAAAGTTGCTGAGTCAGAAACCTGGGTTCCGGCGACCCAGGCATATGTGAAGACAAAATTTAATAAACCAAAGAGCACCCAAAGTGCCGAGGCAATGCTGCTGATGTTGAGTGCGCGGGTTAGCAGCTTGCTGCCAGTTGGGCCCGGGTTCTCATTCAACGCAAATGCGGCAAGAGCCAGTGAGCCGATAGCCACCGCGGTTGCCAGTTGACTCAAAGCTTTTGAAATTGGCAAACCCCAGCGAACCAATTCGCCCGGGTCTGCGATTTCTAGTTGGTCGGCACCGCCACCGACAACCAAACCCCACAGCAAAACGGCCACACTGAGCAAGCCGGCCGTCGCCAAAGTCACGCCAAAGCGCGCATCAATTGATGCTTGATTTGGGGTATGGGTTTGGCTGGTTTTCGGCACTGGTTAAGCCTATGCGGTTAAAACAAAAGCGCCCCCGACCTAAGTCTGAGGGCGCCTTCGTAGCTTGTGAAAAGACTTACTTAACAGCAGCCTTTAGCTTTGAACCTGCTGAGACCTTTACGGTGTTTGCAGCAGCGATCTGGATGGTTGCGCCAGTCTGTGGGTTGCGACCGGTGCGAGCTGCACGGTGGCCCTTCTCAACTGATAGCCAGCCTGGGATGGTGACCTTTCCGCCCTTTGCAACGGTTGAAGCGATGGTCTCGAAGAATGCGTCAACAACACGGTTGACGGCAGCCTGTGACTCACCGGTGTGTGCAGCAACTGCTGCTACTAGTTCGCTCTTGTTTAGAGACATTGTGTCCTCCTGGACTATTGGTTGTGACGTTCTGTCGTCATTCAACCTACCCCGAATGAAAAACTTGTCATTTATTCAATTCGGCGTGTTGCGAACCAGTTTTCTGAGAATTTTCCTTGATTTAGAGCCGATGTACGGGCATCCGTATGAAAAAAATCCCCCCGACCAGATCGGCCGAGGGGATTTTCTTTAAGAATTTGTAATTCTTACCAGCTTGACTTGGTGATGCCCGGAAGCTCACCGCGGTGTGCCATGTCGCGGAAGCGAACACGTGAAACACCGAACTTCGAGAGCACAC
>CALDKR010000007.1 GCA_937898095.1 uncultured Rhodoluna sp. | reverse complement strand
AATGAGACCTTTGACCAGTCGTCAACGGTTAGCAAGTAAAGTTGACCGCCCTCGAGCAACTTGTCTAGCTCTGCCTTTGCCGCTGCATCGGTGATGTCAGGGCGAGTGGTGCTGGTTAGAGTGTGCACCTGAGCGTTGTAGATGTAGTAAGCCTTCTTGTCAGAAGCGTCTTTCTTGAAGAACTTGGTTACATCGATGATGCCTGAAGACTCTTCGTCAACGGTCATCTTGCTCTTGCCGGTTGCAGCGAAGTACTCATCCTTGAACTTAGCGACTACGGCGATCTTGCCGGTTGCTAGGTCATAGGCGAATAGACGTGATACCTGGTCGTTGTTGCCTGGGTCTTCTTGAATCATGATGTGACCGAAGGCGTCAACAGTGATGTTGTCAGGCTTGTTTAGGTATGGAGCCTCTGAGCCGTCTAGCAACATCTCGATTTTTCCACCCTTTAGTGGGTTCTGAACGTCAGTGAAAGTGAACTTCCATAGTGCTCCACCGTCGCGCTTGGTGACTGACTTGTCATCAGGGTTCAATGAGGTTGCTTTAGCGTCTTTGTTTGACTCAGTGGTGACGAAGTAGTAGACGTTCGGGTTGGTTGGGTCGAACTGGCCGTCTTCAATGCGTGAGAACGAAGTTCCCAAAGCACGTGACCATGCGTTCTGAGTGGTTCCACCAATGTTCCAGTCAAGCTCCTGGAAGGTTGCGGCAGCAGGCTTACCCTTGCCGTAGTTTGCGCGGAATGCGTTGTCGTCGGTTGCGTTTTCAACCTTTAGAACAAACTGCTTGCCGTTGGTTAGACCAGCCTTGTCGTACCACTGACCCTTGGTGGTCTTCTTGCCGACATACATGCGAAGCTGGCTGTCTGCAGCTGCGCCATCTTCGTTGCCGAACACTGCAGTGACTGCGTTGTCGGTTGGAACGGTGACGAAGGTTTCAGTTGCAGCTAGGCCTAGACGAGGAAGCTGAACGCCCTCACCCTTCATGTTGAATGCGAAACCGCGTGACTCTTCGTTGCCCTCTTCACCGGTTAGGTAGACAGCACCGGTGTATCCGATGGTCTTGCCAGCAAGCTTGGTTGAGAATGAACCCGCTGGAGCGAAGCTAGATGAGCAGAATCGGTTTAGTGCGTTGTTGTGATTGGTGGTGCCGTATGCATCGGTCATAACCGCACCGGTTGGTGCAACAGCGGTCTTGCCGAACTTCTTGGTTAGGTAGTTGTACCAGGTGACTGACTTCAAGAACTCTGAGGCGCCAGTGATCTTCTGGTCTGCGATGTTTAGGTCGATTGAAGAGATGGTTGCGCCACCGGTGACTGAACCATTGCCGCGAGTCACGGTTGAACCAGCTGCGCTGTATTCGTGGTTGAGGATTAGCTTCAGCGAGCTGCCGTCTAGGTAAGCTCCGGTTCCGTCTGGAATAGCTGGAAGTGTGTAGTTGCCGATCTTGTCACCGGTTGTTGCCAGGACCTTTAGGGTTGCTCCGGTTGCAACGGTTTCCATAAATACCGGTGCGGTGTCAGCTGCGTTGGCTGCAACTGCACCAGTTGCAACTAGCGAAAGAACTGCAGCAGAAGCTGCAATGCGCTTGATCATTATTTCTCCTTGTTGACTGTCAGGTAATTGGCAGTGTGATTAGTGCATCGCAACCAAGAGAACGAAAGGTTTGCCGTGGGTAAAAGTAATGAATCAGAAATTGAAATGCCGGTGAACGCATATGCAGTATGGCAACCGACAGTTAACTAAAAATTAGTTTGAAGCTTTCGATTTTTCTTCAAAATAGCATGTGGCACACAGTGACTCATATGTCACCTTGTCGCCATCGATGGCGACTTGATCGCCGTCAAAAATAAACACGCCGTTCGCTTTGCGGGCATTGAACATGGCCTTGCGACCACAGCGGCAAATCGTCTTTAGTTCTTCTAGGCTGTGGGCGATTTCGAGAAGTCTGATGCTTCCCGGAAATCCCTTTGTTTGAAAATCTGTGCGAATGCCATAGGCCAAAACTGGAACACCGTCTAGCACGGCGATTTCAAGCGCCTGGTCAACCTGAGCGGCTGTGAGAAATTGAGCTTCATCAATCAGCAAACAGGCAACCGGCTTGCCCGAGAAGGCCTGTGATGCATCAGATGCCTCTTTGAAAATTGATCGCAAGTTTGCTTCAGGGGTGATTAGAAAATCGACTTCTCGTGCCACACCCAGGCGGCTATCGATTTTAGAGTCACCCTTGGTGTCAATAGCCGGCTTGGTCAAGAGAACGATCTGGTCGCGCTCTTCATAGTTGTGAGCGGCCTGCAGCAAAGCTGTGCTTTTGCCGCTGTTCATGGCGCCATGCCTGAAATAGAGCTTGCTCAATGTGAAATCGAAACTAGTTGGTGCTGCGGAATGCGACCACGGCGTTGTGCCCGCCAAAGCCGAAGCTGTTGCTGATGGCAACGATTGAGTCACCCTCGAGCTTGCGAGGAGAGGTGACAACATCTAGCGGGATGGCTGGATCTTGGTCGTCAAGGTTGATGGTTGGGGGAGCAGTGCGCTCATGCAAGGCCAAGACGGTGAAGATTGCCTCGATGGCACCCGCACCACCAAGCAGGTGACCGGTTGACGACTTTGTTGCCGAAACAGCGATGTTGTCTAGGTGATCACCAAAGACTCGCTTCAGCGCGGTGTATTCAGCAACATCGCCAACCGGAGTGCTTGTCGCGTGCGCGTTGATGTGCACGACGTCTGTTAGTTCAACGTTTGCATGCTTCAAGGCTGAAATCACGGCTCGTGCAGCACCCGTGCCTTCAGGGTCTGGAGCAGTGATGTGGTGAGCGTCGCTAGTGACAGCGCCACCAATCAACTCGGCATAAATCTTTGCGCCACGAGCCAGAGCGTGCTCTTCGGTTTCAAGAACTAGAGCGGCGCCACCTTCACCCATGACAAAGCCATCTCGGTTCACGTCGTATGGACGAGAGGCGCGCTGCGGATCTTCGTTGCGTTTTGAGAGAGCGTGCATTGATGAGAAGGCTGCAAGTGGAAGCGGGTGAATGCCAGCTTCGCAGCCGCCAGCGACGACAATGTCGATTTCGCCGGTTTGCAAACGGTCATAAGCGTTGGCGATAGCCTCAGTGCTTGATGCACAGGCTGAAACTGCGGTGCGAACTCCTCCGCGAGCGGCGATATCCATGCCTATGGCAGCAGCCGGCCCGTTAGGCATAAGCATTGGAATAGTCATCGGTAGAACTCGACGCGGACCTTTTTCTTTCAGGGTCTCAAACGCATCAAGGAGAGTCCAAACACCACCGATGCCAGTGGCAAACTCGACCGCTAGTCGCTCCGGGGCAACTTGCGGTGAGCCAGCATCGGCCCACGCCTCTCGCGCCGAAATCAGGGCGAATTGGCTAGACGGGTCAAGACGCTTTGCCTCTTGAGGTGTTAGAACTTCGGTAGACGGCACCTTCGCTTGGCCAGCGAAGGTTACCGGCACCTCGTATTGAGCAATCCATTCTTTTTCAATGGTTGAAATGCCCGATTCGCCAGCAAGGAGAGCGCGCCAAGTTGACTGTGCATCACCGCCCAAAGGAGTGGTTGCACCGATACCTGTTACTACGATCTTGCGTGGCATGATTTAGTTCCTTCGAAGGGACTACTGAGCGTTGGTAATGAAGTTAACTGCGTCACCAACGGTGATTAGGTTCTTAACTTCTTCGTCTGGAATCTTTACGCCGAACTTGTCTTCAGCGTTGACCACGATGGTCATCATTGAGATTGAGTCGATGTCTAGGTCGTCAGTGAATGACTTGTCTAGCTGAACCGCGTCGGTCGCAATGCCAGTCTCTTCGTTAACGATTTCGGCTAGACCGGCTAGAACTTCTGCCTGTGATAGTGCCATTTTGTTCTCCTTTAGGGGTTGATTGACCGTCAATAAGTTTATGGGAGGACGACCACTTGGGCCGCGAAGGCAAGGCCTGCGCCGAAGCCAATTTCGAGAGCTAGGCCACCTGATTTAACAGCGCCGTCTTTGAGCAGTTGGTGCATAGCCAAAGGCACGCTAGCCGCAGACGTGTTTCCGGTGGTGACAATGTCTCGAGCGATTACCACTGACTCAGGCAACTTAAGCTGCTTAGCTAATTCGTCGATGATTCGGATGTTTGCCTGGTGGGTTACCATGGCCGAAAGGTCCTCAGCTTTTACGCCAGCGACCTCGAGCGCTTGTGCGGCTACCTTTGCCATCTCCCATACTGCCCAGCGGAACACAGTTTGGCCTTCTTGGCGCAAAGTTGGCCAGCTAACCTCTGAGTCGCGAAACTCAAGAAGTGATGCGGTCATGCCGACGGCATCCCAGTGCGAACCGTCGGTGCCCCAGACGGTCGGGCTGATTCCTGGGGTGTCAGAAGGACCAACAATTGCCGCTCCGGCACCGTCGCCAAGCAAGAATGAAATGCTGCGATCGGTTGGGTCGATGAAGTCTGAAAGCTTTTCGCCGCCGACAACCAGAACATACTTTGCAACGCCTGAGCGAACGAGGGCATCGGCCTGTGCAATTCCATAGCAATAGCCCGCACAAGCTGCCGAAACATCGTAGGCCGGTGCCGGGTTTGCGCCGATTTTGTCAGCCAGCAAAGCAGCTGCCGAAGGCGTCTGATGCGGGTGGGTGATTGTGCTGAAAATAACAGCGCCGATTTCCTTCGGGTCGATTCCAGCACTTTGAATAGCCTCGGTTGAAGCCTCTACGGCCATATCCATCAAAGAGCGATCTTTGCTCGCGCGCTTGCGAGTGATGATTCCGGTGCGCTGGCGGATCCATTCATCGCTAGAGTCGATTGGGCCTGCAACATCATCGTTGGTGACTGTGAGGTCGCCACGAGCGGCGCCAAGGCTGAAAATGCGTGAATATTTCACCGGAGTGTATTGATTCAAAATTGGCTGCGTCATGATGCTCTTTCTAAGGACTTCTTCAAATTTAGTGACGTTTTTCGATTAAGCGTTGTTGATAAGCGACAAAGCGGCGTCGATATTTTCAGGTGTCTTTACAGCGACAATTTCGACGCCAGGCATTGATCGTTTTGCCAATCCACTCAATGTGCCGGCTGGTGCAACCTCAATAATTGCAGTCACGCCGGCATCAACCATTGCCTTCATGCAAAGATCCCATCGAACAGGGTTTGAAACCTGCTTCACCAAGAGTGAGAGATACTCTGATCCGCTAGAGATTTTGCTTCCGTCGGAGTTCGTCCAAATCGAGAATTCTGGGTCACTAACTTCGACGGTTTTGGCATAGTCGGCCAATGCGGCAACCGCAGGTTGCATAAATCGCGTATGAAATGCGCCGGCAACCTGCAGGGGAATAACTCTTGAGCCAGTTGGGCCTTCGGCTTGCAACATAGCGATTGCCTCAGCCGCTCCTGCGGCAACGATTTGGCCGCCACCGTTAAAGTTTGCTGGCTGAAGCTCAAGTTCTTCGAGGCGAGCAAGAACTACAGCCTCATCGCCACCGAGCACCGCCGCCATTGAGGTAGTCTCAAGCGCCGCCGCTCGTGCCATCTCTGTGCCGCGCTTTTGAACAAATTGGATGCCAGCCTCCGGGGTAAAGATCCCAGCGGCAATAGCTGCGGTGACCTCTCCTACGCTGTGACCGGCGAATCCGACATTTTGCGAAAGCTCGGCGCCGGCAGCCGTTAGAGCCGACATGGTCGCAACTCCGGCTGCGACAATCAAGGGTTGAGCAACTGCGGTGTCGCGAATTGTGTCTGCGTCGCTGATTGTGCCGTGTTGAATCAGCTCGACACCTGAGGCTTCTTGCATCAGCTCAATTGAGTTCTTGAATGCTGGCAATTCAAGCCACGCGTTTAAGAATCCGGGGGTTTGTGACCCCTGTCCTGGGCAGACAATTGCAATCATTTTTATTTTCGCTTTCTTGATACTGATTCAGTCATTGATCCGAGCACTATGGCAACCTGCAGAATGAATGCTTCACGAGATCCGGTTGCATCCCAGCCGATGATTTCGGAAATTCGTTTCAGACGATAGCGCACCGTATTGGCATGGACGAAAAGAGTGCGTGCTGTGGTTTCAAGGCTGCGACCCGACTCTAGATATGCGGTCAGTGTTTGCAAAAGTTCGGGCGAGTTCGAGGCCAGCGGCTTGTAGATTTTTTCGACCAATGTTGACTTCGCGAGCATGTCGCCTGCCAACGCGCGCTCTGCCAAAAGATCATCGGCCAATATCACCGACGAGGGCTTATCCCAATTTTTGACAACCGCGAATCCGCCTAGTGCAGCCCTAGCCGAGATGTGAGCTTCTGCAATTGAAATAACCTCGGGCCCTAGAACCATTGCGCTGTTGCTGAAATGAGTTCTAAGTGCGGCAGCTAGCTCAACGAAAGTCTTCTGGCCGCTTGCGTGCTCGTCAACACGCCCCAAGACGGCGATTAGTCGGTTACCGTGGATTCCAATTAAGAGATCAGCCTGATTTTTGCGTGCCGTGCGGCGAAGTGCGTCTTGGTCAAGATTCGCAGTGCAGGTTCCGATTAGAACTGCTACAGCGCCGCGGGCTCGCCAACCGAGAGCGGCAATTCTTGACGAAAGCTCTTCTTCGTGCTCGCCACTGAGAATCGAATCGACAACCAGTGCCTCAAGACGGGCGTCCCAGAGGCCGCGCGCTTCGGCTGCTCGCGCATAAACATCAGCTGCTGAAAATGCGATTTCGCGAGAATAAAGCAGAACTGACTCACGCAGACCTGCATCTTGGGCAACAACGTTGTCTTCAACAACCTGAACCACTACACGAATCAATTGCAGCGTTTCTTGCAGCGATATCGATCTGAGCAGTTCTCTAGGCGCTGCACTGAAAACATCTGCGGCAACCCACGGTTGCGAATTCGGGTCATCAAACCAATTGACGAAAGAACTTATGCCAGCTTGCGCAA
>CALDKR010000006.1 GCA_937898095.1 uncultured Rhodoluna sp. | reverse complement strand
CCTAGAAGAGGATGGTCTTCATCGCAATTGCTGCAACCGACGTAATGTTTGCATTCGACTCGATTCCTGCAATTTTCGGAATCACCACCGACCCATTCATTGTTTTCACCGCTAACGTCTTCGCCCTCATGGGCCTTCGCCAGCTCTACTTCTTGCTTGGCGGCCTGCTTGACAAACTTGACTACCTGAAATATGGAATCGCGTTCATTCTCGGATTCATCGGTGTAAAACTTGTATCTCACGCGATGCACGTAAACGAGCTGCCATTCATCAACAACGGTCAGCACATCGAATGGGCACCTGAGATCGAGACTGAAATGTCGCTGCTGGTGATTGTTTCAGCAATTGCAGTTTCGGCGATTGCAAGCTTGGTCAAGCTTCGAAAAGAAACTAAGCGCGCGCAATAATTTTTGCTTTGAACCAAGCGGTGTCGGTCAACTTTGCCAACACTGGCCCGGCGATGATGGTCATCAACATGTATGTCGCAGCAAAAGGAACGATTGCAGGATCTAGGCCGGCGCTGATAGCCAAACTGGCGATAATGATTGAAAATTCTCCACGTGGCGTCAACGCTAGACCTGAACGCCAGCGACCAGGCACTGCAATTCCGGCGCCTTTTGCCGCTAGATAACCAGTCGCGAACTTTGTAGCCATGGTGACCACAGCGAGTGCGAGAGCCGGAAAAAATACGCTCGGAATGTCGGCCGGGTTAGTCTGAATTCCGAAGTACACGAAGAAGATAGCCGCGAAGAAATCGCGAAGAGGCGCGAGGCTCTTAGCTGCTTGGGCGGCGACTTTGCCTGAGAGCCCGATTCCAACTAGAAACGCTCCGACCGCTGAAGAAACGTTTACTTCGGTGGCGACACCCGCAATCAAAATAGCCAGACCGGCGACTCCGACAATCATTGACTCTTGATTTCTAAGCGAAAAAATTCGAGAGATTTTTGTGCCGAAAAAATACGTCACCAAAAGAACGCCGACCACCAAAGCAATTGCAATAGCCACCGAATATGCCCCTTCAGCAAGCGATGCCCCCACGGCGACCGCCGATAGCACTGGCAAATAAAAAGCCATAGATAGGTCTTCTAGAACCAACACGCTGATGATTGTTGGGGTTTCGCGGTTTGACATTCGGCCCAGGTCGGCAAGCAGTTTGACGATCACGCCCGATGATGACACCCAGGTGACTCCGGCCATAATTAGTGCACCAATCCAACCCCAGCCCATTAGCCAACCCGCAATCGCCCCAGGAATAGCGTTGAAAGCGGCGTCGATGAGCCCGACTTTGCGGTTCGCCGACAGGCTGGCCATTAGCTCTTTTGGTGAATATTCAAGACCCATTAGAAGCAGCAAGAAGATAATTCCTAAGTCAGAACCGACCCTGAAGAAGTCCCAGCTGTCTGCCAGCGGAATAAGGCTTCCGCTGCCGAGCAGTAGGCCAAAGGTCATGTAAAAAGAAATTGCTGACTGGCGAATCTTGACCGCGAAGCGACTCAATAGGCTCAGTGCCAAAAGCACTGCGCCTATTTCAATAAAAGTTAGAGCCGCGTGTGACATAAACCGCTATCCGCGAGAGTCAGAAAGAATTGCGACAAGTGCATCTAGCCCCTTGCGGGTGCCGACTGCCACCAAGATGTCATCTGCAAGCAAAATCTCTTCAGGGGTCGGCGAAGGCAAAATCTCAGAACCGCGGGCGATTGCAACAATTGAAACGCCAGTTTTGGTGCGGGCTTTGGTGCTGCCAAGTTGACGATCGATATATTTTGAGTCGGCCGGCAACGACAGCTGTTCGGTGAAAAGCCCCGTGACTCCCCCGCCGATGCTGCTCAAATAATCGAGTGTCTTGGCAGGGCTTAATAGCTCAGCAAGCGCACCAGCCTCGGCTGCCGAAACTGAAATAGTCGCGGCGATGGCATCGGGGTCTTCTTTCGAAAAGATAGCCACCTCGCGTGCGCCATCTCGATAGGTCAGCACACCTATTCGTGCTCCGTTATTTGTGATGACATCATCTCTGAAGCCAATTCCGGCTATATCGGTTCGTTCAACGCGTGTTCCCATGGCTCAACAATAGCCTTCGCACAGAGTTCAAAAGTGTTAGGCAAAGTGGGCAAATTCGCCACAATTGCCCGCCATAGACTGAAGATATGACACAACGCAGCAAGGTTTCAATTATTGGCGCGGGTGCGGTTGGCACCAGCATTGCATATGCACTTTTGATCAAGCGCATCGCAGGTCAGGTGGCACTCTATGACACCAACAAAGCCAAAGCTGAAGCTGAGGTTCTTGACTTAGCGCACGGCAGTCAGTTCACCAACCCCTCACAGATTTATGGTGGCGATGACATCGAGGTTGTTCGCAACAGCGATGTGATTGTGGTCACCGCGGGTGCAAAGCAGGCGCCTGGTCAATCGCGACTCGATCTAGCTGCCACCAATGTGGCGATTCTCGAAAAACTTATGCCTCAATTGGTCAAACTTGCGCCCGATGCGATCTTTGTTCTGGTGACCAATCCTTGTGACGTTTTGGCCTATGCCGCACTGAAGTTCTCAGGGTTGCCTGCAAACCGCGTCTTCTCGTCTGGCACAGTGCTCGATTCATCACGTTTGCGCTGGCAGCTTGCCGAGCGCGTTGGAGTCAGCACCGAATCGGTGCACGCTTTGATTATTGGCGAGCACGGCGACAGTGAATTTGCACTTTGGTCGGAGGCCAAAATTGGCCCGGTCAGACTTAGCGACTGGAAAGTCGGTGGTCGCTCGCCGCTATCGAGCAATGAATTGGATGAGATTGCCTTGAGCGTGAAAAACGCTGCATACAAGGTGATTGAGGGCAAGGGTGCGACAAACTATGCAATTGGCCTTAGCGCTGCCCGCATCGTCGAGGCGATTTTGAAAGATGAGTCGGTTATTTTGCCGGTTTCATCGGTGCTCAATGACTATCTTGGCGTTTCAGATGTAGCGCTTAGCGTTCCGACAATTGTCAATCGTCGCGGTGCCGATAAAACAATCGAGATTGATTTGAATGAGGTTGAGCTTGAAAAATTCAAGGCTTCGACCGAAGCGCTGAAGTCGGCAATTGCATCATTAGGTCTGAATTAATTCAGGCACCGTCAGCTGACGTTGGCTAATTAGTTGCTAAGTAGAATACAAACCTAAGTTCGGTCTCGAATTTATCGCAACAAGGTGCCGAGGGGGGCGTTAGATGTTCAAATTCACACCTTCATTTGGCCTAATGCTGAGCACCATAGCGGTCTCGGTTCTAATTTCGGTCAACTCGAGCATTTTGATTAGTCAGTCGATTCAAAACTCTCAGGCTGCGCCATCGGAATCTCCTTCAAGCTCCGCAACCCCATCTGAAACTAGCTCGGTAACACCAACCAGCTCATCGGATCCGTCAGACCCTCCAACCTCGGGCTCAAGTGGCACTGACGGAAAAGATGGCAAAGCTGGCGCCGATGGAATAGACGGCGTCAAAGGCGATACCGGCGCAACCGGAGCAAAGGGTGACACCGGATCAACTGGGGCAAAGGGTGACACCGGAGCAACTGGGGCAACTGGGCCTATAGGCCCGACAGGCCCAGCCGGCGCAACGGGGGCAACTGGTGCAACCGGATCAACAGGCCCCGCGGGGCCGCAAGGAATTCAAGGACCGACCGGTGCAACTGGCCCGACTGGTGCAACTGGCCCACAGGGACCACAGGGAATTCAGGGAATTCAGGGCTCAGTTGGACCAACTGGCACATCAGGATTGGTCTGGAAGGGCGTCTGGACCGACAGCGTTCGATATGCCGCAAATGACGCCATTTCGTATGCAAATTCGTCGTGGTTTGCTAGCAGCGAACCTCCAATTGGCGAAGTTCCGAGCACCTCATCCAACTATTGGGTTCCGCTTGCCCTTCAGGGCGCCACTGGACCAATGGGCCCAGCAGGCGTGGTTTCAGCAACCGCTCCCCTGATTTATGCATCGAGCACCATCTCGTTGAATTTAGATGGCTTTGACCACCTTGGAACTCTTGGCTATCTGCAATTCGACGTGAACGCCTCTGCGGCCGATGCCCCTGGTCGACTTCGCTGGAATGATGCCGACGGAACCTTGAACCTCAGAGGTAAAGGTGGCAACATTACCTATCAGCTGGGTCAGGAAACCGCTCTGTTGGCTACCAATGCCACGGGCACTCAAATAAACGATGGTCAGATTGTTCGCATTGTTGGCGGTGATGGCCACATAATTGTGCAGCCAGCAGACAATTCGACACTGGCCGGCGCAACTGGAGTCGCCGGAATCGCAACCCAAAACATTGCAGCCAATGGCGAAGGTTATGTCACAGTCCAAGGACTTGTGCATCAAATTGACACTACGGGCCTGACGTCTGGCGCACCAATTTATCTTTCGACTAATGGTGGATACACAAGCACTTGGCCAACAAACGGAATTGTGGTTCAGATCGGATACGTGGTCGGAGGCAATTCAGCCACCAGCGGCTCGATTTACGTCACCCCGCAGGGCGACTTGAGTGGATTCGGTTCCTACGGACAATTCATGAACACCACAACCACAGTGTTATCCGCAAGCACAGCAACGCCAGTTCCGCTCGGCACTACCGCGTTATCGCGAAACATGTCAGTGACAGGGGGCAACGCAATAACAATTACCCAGGGCGGCAAATATAAACTTTCATACATTCTGCAGCTCTATAACACCAGCAATGCCAACCGAACTATTGCCACTTGGCTCAGTAAAAATGGAACAGCTCAGGCAAACTGGGTTGCAAATTCCACCACTGATTCAATAGTCGGCTCCAGCTTGACCGACGAAAGAATAGCGGTCACCGGTCACTTCACCCTTTCGGTTGATCCCGGAGATAGCTACACAATTATGGTTGCAGCCAATGGTTCAGGCGTTCAGCTCAACAGCGGCGCCAGTGCGGTAACCAGCCCAGCCGGAATCCCTGCAGTTGCCTCAGCTCAGGTAGTAGTGACGGCAATTGACTAGTTTTCAACATCACAATCCACCCATCGGAGAATAAATTGAAGCAAATCTTCAAAATTGGAACTGCACCTTCAGTGCGAGTCACCAGGTTAAAAGTTGCCAGCATAGGCATTTTTATCAGCCTGGTTTTCTCGCTGATCGTCCTAACTTTTCCGGTCTTTTTCTTTGTGAACCCTGCTTCACAAAATGATGTTGTAAGACAGTCGATCCTGATTCTGTGCACTGCCAGCTGGGTCGTGCTAGCAGTTGGTCCTGCAATTATTTTTTCGCTGGTAGCCCTTGGGCGACGTCACGCGATTGATGCAGTGCCTTTTGTTGCACTGCCCTGGCCAATCATGCTGGCGATAAACCACTTGCACCTAGCGATTACTACAGGACGCGCTTATCTCGAGTATCTAATCAATTTCCCGATTTTTATCATCACCGACATTGTCATCCCGGCAATTCTGATTATTTTGTGGCTTGAGCTCGGCTGGAAGGGTCACGAATATCACAAAAAGTTAGCTTTGACCTCAAAAACTGAGCTGGAATTTACTGACTGACACTGAGCGCCCCCGGCAGCGAGGCCCGAGCGCGGTGCGTTCAAAACTGCGAAAAATCGCAGTTTTAGCAACGCGGTGGCCGAATCCACCGCAGGTGTCGTGAAAGCTGGCGCCCCCGGCAGGAATCGAACCTGCGACCAAGAGATTAGAAGGCTCTTGCTCTATCCACTGAGCTACGGAGGGTTGGTTTACAAGTTTACCTTCTCACTTCAGCCCTCCTTGCCCTCGATAGGGTTGCTATATGGATGACGAAACACTAGATGCCGTTGGCAAGATCTCTCACACCTACCTCTTTGTCCTCCACGATGGTGAAGCTGTCCACCGCAATATTGCCGTGAAGATGGTTGCCGAAAAGGCCAGCTTGGCCCACCCAATACCGGTTGCAATTGGAATCGACAAGCATGTGCCAGTTGCCGGAGGCATGGGTGGCGGTTCGGCCGATGCGGCTGCCACGCTTTTGGCGCTTGCAAGCCACTGGGCAACAGAGTCAACAAAACAAGACTTCGTTGACTCTGCCGTTGAACTCGGAGCCGATGTTCCTTTTGCACTGCTTGGCGGAACCGCTGTTGCGCATGGCGTCGGAGAGAAACTTCGCTCAATTGAACTAGGGCAGCGACTGCACTGGGTTATCGTGCCGAATCTGGGCGGTCTGTCGACTCCAGAGGTTTTTAAGCGACTTGATGAAATTCGTGATGAAAACAATTTTGAGATCGATGACGCAAACTATTTGGTTGATCCGCACTATTTGATAGACGCACTGGCTAACGGAAACCCTTTTGAGATAGCCGAATTTATGCACAACGATCTTCAAGAGGCAGCGCTTGATCTGATGCCATCATTAGCAATCACTCTTCAAGATGGCATTCGGTGCGGTGCACTCAATGCCATGGTTTCAGGCTCAGGACCAACTGTTGTTTTGCTAGCTGGCAGCGAGGCATCGGCGGTTGAAATTTCGAATCAAATGCGAATCCTTGGCTATGAAGCTGTATTGGCGCATTCTGACAACCTCGGAACGGTTGTTGAACGCTAATGGCACACCTATTGGGCGCTGAATCAATCAGCCTTGAGTTTCCGACCAAAAAGGTCTTCGACCAAATCACAATCGGCGTAAACGAGGGCGATCGCATCGGAATCGTGGGTCGAAACGGCGACGGAAAATCGACCCTGCTAAAGCTTCTGAATCGGCGCATCGAGCCAGACTCGGGCCGAATTACGAATCGAAATGACCTAACCATCGGTTTGCTCGATCAGGCTGATCAGATCGATCCGCATGAAACTATCGCTCAATCGGTGGTTGGCGACACGCCTGAGCACGAATGGGCGGGCAATCCAAAAGTTCGCGATGTTATCGGCGGGCTGTTGAATGATCTCGATTGGAATCAGCAGATCGGGTCGCTCTCTGGTGGTCAGCGGCGACGTGTTGCGCTAGCAAAACTGTTGGTTCAAGACCTCGACATTTTGATGCTTGATGAGCCAACCAACCACCTAGACATCGAGGGAGTTGCCTGGCTGGCAAAGCATCTGAAGACCCGATGGCCTGCAAACTCGGGCGGGCTTTTGGTTGTAACTCACGACCGATGGTTTCTCGATGAGGTTTGCAATCTCACCTGGGAGGTTCATGACGGAATCATCGAACCATTTGAGGGCGGATACGCCGCATACATTTTGCAGCG
>CALDKR010000005.1 GCA_937898095.1 uncultured Rhodoluna sp. | reverse complement strand
GTGCGCGGTGCGCGCTCGCGGTTACTTGATTGCTTTGGCGAGGTCAAAGCGCTCGGCCTTGTGCCAGCTGTCTTCGACAAACTTCGCATAGCGGCTCTTGTTGAGCAACTGATCTTCAGGAGTCTCGCGCAGGTGCCAGGTTGCGCCCACTAAGAAGCGAAGCTTCACGTGCAGTTCGATCAGCGAGATGTCGCGCTCGGTTAGCTTGTCTAGCTCGAAGTATTCGTCGAGAAACGCGCGAATCAGCTCGCGCTGCATTGCCTTTTTCTCCCAGAGCAAGATTGCGTGAATGGTCACGCCGAGGTCGAAATATTTCGAAGCCCAGCCGGCCTCTGCCCAGTCGATGAGCACCGCGCGCTCTTGCTGAAACACCACGTTTGAGAAGTGGCTGTCACTGTGCACAAAGGTGATGTCTTCGCGTGAGAGTTCGTGTGCCTTTAGTTGGCGCGCAATCGAGCGGGCGAACTTGATTAGCTCTGGAGCAAACTCAGTTGCGTTCGCTTTAGCGAAGATTGGCTTGAGCATGCGAGCGGCATTCCACTCGGCAAGTTTGGTGCGGCCCTCGCGCTCAAAGGTGAGGTGAAGTTTGCGCTGTGCATCTGCAAGCAATTTGGCGTGCTTTGGCAGCAGGTTGTTCTCGAGAATGTCGTCCTCGATGAAGGCATACGAAACCATGTCATATTGCTTGAGCGGCTGACGGTTCAGAACTGCCGGCGCTGCAATCTTTTTGTTGCGAAGAAGAATTAGGTTGTCGATTTCTTTGTCGAGCGCAGCAACGTTCTTTTTGTTTTTGCGAACGAACTTATAAACGCGAGAAAGACGACGGTTGATTACGGTGATGGCATCGAAGCGGCTGCGCTCAACCGTGAAGCACTCAGGTTCGTCGATGCGATAGAGAGCGGTGCGAATCTCACGAGGAAGTGATTCGAAAGTCGCGGTCTTAGCCATGCCTCTAGTTTAAGGGCAGCTTTATATCGAGCTTGAGACCACCGAGCTCACTCGGGGCAATGCTCAGCTCGCCATCGTGTGCGGCAGCAATCGAGTTCATGATGGTCATGCCAAGGCCGGTGCCGCCGGTTTCGCGACTGCGTGATTCATCAAACCTTCTAAACCCTTGGATGCCCCGCTCATAGGCTGCCGCTGGCAAACCAGGGCCACCGTCTTCGATCACCAGGTGAGCGTGCTTGCGGTCTTTGGTTAGCGTGATGCGAACCGGGTCGGTCTTGCCGGTGTGACGGTTGATGTTGAGATCGGAAGAGCGTCGTGTAGGGAAAGA
>CALDKR010000004.1 GCA_937898095.1 uncultured Rhodoluna sp. | reverse complement strand
GCACCTACACCTGGGAGCTACACGACGGCGTGATCGACCCGTTCGAGGGTGGCTACGCGGCATACATTCTGCAGCGCACCGAGCGCGACCGTCAGGCAGCCGCAATCGAAACCCGCCGACGCAACCTGATGCGCAAAGAACTCGCCTGGCTGAGGCGTGGTGCACCAGCAAGAACTTCAAAACCTAAATTCAGGCTCGATGCCGCGGCCGAGCTAATCGCCAATGAGCCACCACCGCGCGACTCGGTCTCGCTCTCGAAACTAGCCACCGCCCGCCTGGGCAAAGACGTGATTGATGTCGAAGGCCTGAGCTATTCAGTTGACGGAAAAACGCTTCTCACTGATGTCACTTGGCGACTTGGCCCCGGCGATCGAGTCGGTCTTGTTGGCGTGAACGGAGCCGGAAAAACGACCTTGCTTCGTTTGGTGCAGGGTTTGATTGAGCCAACCGGCGGTCGAGTCAAGCTCGGCAAGACGGTTAACATTGCCACCTTGAGTCAAGATGTTCGAGAGCTCGATGAATTTCACGGCGAGCGCATTTATGAGCTAATTGGCCGCGAAAAAAGCTTTATGCAGGTCGACAAAAAAGAGGTTTCACCGACTCAGTTGGTAGAGCAGCTCGGTTTCACTCAGTCACAGTTGCAGACCCCAATCGAAGAACTTTCTGGCGGACAGCGCAGAAGGCTGCAATTTTTGCGTTTGCTTTTTGGCGAGCCAAATGTGCTGATTCTCGATGAGCCCACTAACGACCTAGACACCGACATTTTGGCGGCAATGGAAGACCTGCTTGATTCTTGGCCGGGAACCCTGATTGTGGTAAGTCACGACCGCTATTTGCTAGAGCGCGTGACCGATCAGCAGTATGCCCTCTTGGGTGATGGGCACCTGCGCCACTTGCCAGGGGGAGTGGATCAATATCTCGAGTTGCGACGACACTCACTCAGCGCCCAATCAACGAATCGCAATTCAGCAAAAACTGCTGAATCGCACAGTAGGCCGCACGAATCTGGCGCTTCAGGCTCTGTATCGGCAGGTCAGAATGCGAAGCCGAAACTTTCTGGGGCTGCGCTCAGAGACGCAGAGAAGAATCTCGGTCGCATTGAACGTGCGCTAGAAAAATTGGCAATCGAAGAGACCGCTCTGCATCAGCAAATGGCGGCTCATGACCAAAGTGACTATGCCGCGCTGGCTAAATTAGCCGAAAAACAGAGCGAACTTAATACAAAGCGCGACCAACTCGAGTTTGAGTGGCTCGAAACCTCTGAGCATCTGGCAGACTAGACGGGTGCGTTAGCGAAAGCTGACTCATGTTCCCCGATGGTGTAATGGCAACACTCCGCCCTTTGGAGGCGGCTTTCTTGGTTCGAGTCCAGGTCGGGGAGCTCTGATTATTAGGAGCGAGATGACCGATAAGCACCTGGCCGTTGTGGTTCTAGCTGCTGGCGAAGGCACTCGCATGAAATCGAGCAAGCCAAAAGTAATGCATGAGCTTGCCGGCGTTCCGCTTCTCGGTCACGCGCTTGCCACGGCAACCGAATTAGGCGCAGACTTTGTCATCCCGGTTATTCGCCACCAGCGCGAGATGCTTGCTGAATATATCGAAACCAATTTTTCTCACGCCCTGATCGCCGACCAAGATGAATTGCCCGGAACCGGTCGCGCGGTTGAATGCGGCCTCGAGGCGCTGCCAACTGATTTTGACGGGGCCGTGGTCGTGACCAGTGGCGATGTGCCTTTGCTGGATGTTGAAACCCTAGAGGCGCTCGTTGAAATTCATCACGAAAACGGCAACGCGGCAACAATTCTGACCGCCATCATGGATGACCCGACCGGCTATGGCCGCATTGTTCGAAGCGCAGAAGGCTCTTTTGAGCGAATCGTTGAGCATCGCGACGCGAACGATGAGCAGCTTGAAATTCTCGAAGTCAACGCCGGTGTTTATGTTTTTGATGGAGAGCACCTTCGCCGAGCACTCGCCGAAGTCGGCACTGACAACTCTCAAGCTGAAAAGTATCTAACCGACGTTGCGGCTGGTCTTTTGGCAGAAGGTCATTCGGTTGAGGCGCTCGCCGTTACCGACAACTGGCTAGTCGCTGGTGTGAACGATCGTGTGCAGTTGGCTGAAGTTGCGGCCGAGCTCAACTATCGATTGTGTGAAGCATGGATGCGCGCCGGAGTCAGCATTCTTGACCCAAGCACAACCTGGATTGATGTTTCGGTGCAGCTAGCTCAAGATGTCACGATTTTGCCTGGCACTCATCTGCGCGGTGCAACCGTGATTCAAGAGGGCGCAACTGTTGGACCTGAGGTTGTTTTGGTCAACACCGAGGTTGGTGCAAACGCCTCCGTCGTCAAGGCACACGTTGCCGATTCGAAGATTGGCGATGGCGCCAGCGTCGGCCCATACGCATATTTGCGCCCCGGAACCGAACTCGCAGCAGAAGGCAAAATCGGAACCTTTGTTGAAACTAAGAACGCCAAAATCGGCGCCGGTTCGAAGGTGCCTCACCTCAGCTATGTCGGTGATGCAGTGATTGGCGAACAATCAAACATCGGCGCCGGCACAATTTTCGCTAACTATGACGGCGTTAGTAAGCACGCAAGCAAAATTGGCTCTCACGTGCGCACTGGGTCGCATAACGTGTTCGTCGCACCGATTACGATTAGTGATGGTGCTTACACCGCAGCAGGAACCGTGGTTCGCAAAGATGTGAAACCAGGCGAGCTCGCGATGAATGTTGCCCCGCAACGAAACTTGGCCGACTGGGTAATCGCAAAGCGACCAGGAAGCAAAGCAGCAGAAGCAGCCCAAAAGGCAAAGAATTAATCAGGCTTAGAGAGAGCAGGACACCTTGGAAATCACCGCCAGCAACTCGAAGAAGTTGGTTCTAGTTAGTGGCCGTGCACATCAAGATCTTGCCAATGAGGTTGCTGAGCTTCTCGGCACTCGATTGCTTCCTACCACCGCTTATGACTTTGCGAATGGCGAAACTTTTGTTCGCTATGAAGAATCAGTTCGTGGCGTTGACGCTTTCGTAATTCAGTCTCACGCCTCAGGCATCAACAACTGGATCATGGAGCAGCTGCTCATGGTTGATGCCCTCAAGCGAGCAAGCGCAAAGCGAATCACTGTCGTTGCCCCATTCTTTCCATATGCCCGCCAAGACAAAAAGCACAAGGGCCGCGAGCCAATTTCAGCTCGATTGATGACCGACTTGTTCAAGGCTGCTGGTGCAAACCGCTTGATGTCAGTCGACCTTCACACACCTCAGATTCAAGGCTTCTTTGATGGCCCTGTTGACCACCTTTGGGCTTTGCCAATTCTTGCCGACCACGTTAAAGATCGATTTGGCACCGAGGCGCTGACTGTGGTTTCGCCAGACTCAGGTCGCGTTCGCGTTGCTGACATTTGGGCCGAGCGCCTGGGTGCCCCGCTGGCAATTATTCACAAACGTCGCGACCCAGACCGTCCAAATCAGGTTGAGGCTCATGAGCTCGTCGGAGACGTTTCTGGCCGCACCTGTCTCTTGGTTGACGACATGATTGACACTGCCGGCACAATTGTGGCGGCTGCAAAAGCCCTCAAAGACAAGGGTGCAGCCCGAGTTATCGTTGCTGCAACGCACGCCGTGTTCTCGCACCCAGCAGTTGAGCGACTTTCTAGCGGAATCGTTGATGAAGTAATCGTCACAAACACCTTGCCAATCACCCCTGACAAGCAGTTCGACAACCTCACCGTGATCTCAATCGCTCCGCTAATTTCCGCCGCAATCAGTGCTGTTTTCGGCGATGATTCAGTTAACAAGCTTTTCCCAGACCACGCATAAAAAATCACATGAGCGCAAATAGACCGCAGCTTGGTTTGTTTGGCGCTGTCGCCATCGGCTTAGCGTCGATGCTTGGGGCTGGCGTATTCGCAGTCTTCTCTGGCGCCTCAGAGCTTGCGGGCGAGTGGTTGTTGCTGGCCACACTTATCGCTGCAGTGGTTGCTGCACTGAACGCAATGTCGGTCTTGCAGTTAGCTCGACAAATTGATCGACCAGGCGGGGTTTATAGCTATTCGCGCGTCTATCTAAATCCACAGGCCTCATTTGTCGCCGGGTTTTCATTCGTGCTTGGCAAAACCGGATCAATTGCCGCTATTTCTCTGACTTTCGCCGAATATGCGTTTCCGGGCCATCAGGCATTGGCCGCCAGCGCAGCTGTTGTTGCTTTGACAGCGTTGAACCTTTTTGGAATCAATCGCACCGCAACGTTTGCTGGGTTTTTCGCAGTTTTAACTGTGGTGTTTTTGCTATTTTCCGCACTAAGCGGATTGACCTTTGTAGGACCAGATGAGTTTGTCAATCCTCCGGCAATTATTGATGGACCGATCGAATTGATGCATGTTTTTGCAGCTGCGGCGGTAATCTTTTTTGCTTTCGCGGGATACGCGCGAGTTGCCAACCTCGGGCACGATGTTAAAAACCCAAAGAAAAACATTCCGGTCGCCATTGCGCTCGCCCTGGCCGTGGTTTTGATTATTTATGTCCTTTTAGTCTTTGGTTTGCAAAACGCTTTGGGCAGTTCTTTGGCCGCATCTTCTGCCGTTTTCGTCGATTTGCTGTCTAAAACCGCCCCTTGGTTTCCGGCTCAGGCGATTGTTTCAATCGCCGCGATGGCGGCCCTCGGCAGTCTGCTCTCGCTGCTAGCCGGAGTATCTCGAACGGCAGCGACCATGGCAGTTGACGGCGAGTTTCCGGGGAGGTTGAGTATAAGAAATCGCCACGGCGCTCCTTGGCTTGCCGAGTCGATTATCGCCGTCGCAGCCATCGCGCTCATTCAGTTTGACAATTTGGTTTGGGTAATCGGATTCTCAAGCTTTTCGGTTCTGATTTACTACGCGGTCGGGCATTTGAGTTCAATCCGTCAGCCTAAAAATGAACGATTGATGCCTCGTTGGCTGAATTGGCTCGGATTTGCACTTTGCGCTGCGCTAGTGTCTGCAATTCCTGGTCCTGCGATCCCGATCAGCATAATCTTGGTTGTTAGTGCAATTGCAATAAGGGCTTTGCTGCAGAAGCGGGTTGCCAAGCCAACTGATGCAAACTAAGCTGAACGAAGAACAACGGCGAGGGCCAAGAGAAATCGAGGCCGTTATCGACGGGGCAGGCAAATTCTTTGTCACTATTCCTCGCGTTTCACGCTTGAGTTGAAAATAAATCAGATTCAGAATCCATTGATTCGAACTGAGTTTTAAGCAAAGAAAAAGGAGTCATCATGACTGAAGGCATCAAGATTGTTGCAGAACTTCGCAACTCATTCGGCAAGGGCGCAGCGCGCAAGTCACGCGCAGCTGGCCGCACCCCAGCAGTGATCTACGGTCACGGCACCGAGCCAGTGCACATTACGCTTCCTGCTCACGAAATGGCACTTGTGCTTCGTCACAAGAATGCTTTCCTTGACCTAGACATCGCTGGCAAGCACCAGTCAGTTCTAGTTAAGTCAGCTTCAAAAGACCCAGTGACTCAGATAATCGAGCACATCGACCTTGTTGTCGTTAACAAGGGCGAGCGCGTTCACGTTGAGGTTCCGGTTCACGTTGTTGGCGAGTCAATGTCAGGCACCCTGGTTGACGTTGAGCACAAGACCGTCAAGCTAGAGGTTTCTGCAACCGATATTCCTGAGTTTGTCGAGATCCACGTCACCAAAGACAACGGTGCTGGCTTCCACATCACCGCAGCTGACGTCAAGATTCCTGCTGGCTCAAAGCTTGAGCTTGCCGCTGACGAGCTAGTGGCAACCGTTGTTGCAACCGCTGCTGGTCACGCTGAAGAACTAGCTGCAGAGTAATAAAGCAGATTCAATAGACTGCTCTGAATGAGCAATCAAACCTTTCTAATAGTCGGGCTCGGGAATCCTGGGCCCGACTATTCTGCTAACCGGCACAATGTTGGCCAGATGGCCCTCGCGGTTTTAGCGGCGCGACTGAATGCACCTTTCAAGTCACACAAATCAAATGCGCAGGTTGCCGAAGCTCGCTTGGGTTTTGGCGGCCCCAAAATTATTTTGGCCAAATCAAACGGCTATATGAATACCAGTGGCGGACCAGTTTCAACTCTGCTCAAGTTTTATGACATCCCTATTTCAAATCTGATTGTTTTGCACGATGAGTTAGACATCGATGCAGCAACCATCCGCATCAAGCAGGGCGGCGGTCATGCGGGCCACAATGGTTTGCGCGACATTATTTCGGCGTGCGGTTCAAACGAATTTGCCCGTGTTCGCATCGGAATCGGCCGCCCGCCAGGTCAAATGCAAACTGCCGACTTTGTGCTCAAAGATTTTTCATCAACTGAGAAAAAAGAATTGCCGCTGACTCTTGAGTTGGCTGCTGATGCGGCTGAACAAATCGTCGAACATGGCGTCTTGGCTGCTCAGCAGCGCTTCAACACCAAAGAATAATTCGACTAAAAATGCTCAGCTAAAATCGTCGGGTGAGTGAACAAAATCTCAAGGCCCTTTCGCGCCTTGTCGCACTCACATCAGAGGGATACTCTTTCGCAGGCCTTCAGGCAAAAATAAAAAACAGCCGAGTCGATGCAATTGCTCCGCAGGGCGCTCATCCAATTTTGGTCGAGGTTTTTTCAGCCCAGCGAGCCACCGCCGGTCTCGGTCGAGTGCAACTTGTGGTCACCGCAACTGGGCGCGAAGCTGAAGAAACTGCAACCACACTGAGGTCGCTAAATCCATTAGCTGAAATTCACGAGTTTCCGTCTTGGGAGACCCTGCCGCACGAGCGTCTGAGCCCTAGCCCAGAGACCGCCGGAAAGCGACTGAAGGTTCTGCATCGCCTCAATGAGCTCTCAAATGCTGAAAACAAAGAAGGGTCGAACGAGAACCCGGTTTATGTGCTCGCTTCGATTCGCGCTGTTTTGCAGCCGGTGGTCGCAGGTCTTGCAAACCACCCGCCAATTACTTTGCGAAAAGGTGCCGAATATTCATTCTTCGAGCTTCCGCTGAAACTTGTTGAAATTGCCTACAAGCGAGTCGACATGGTTACCAAACGCGGAGAATTCGCAGTGCGCGGCGGCATTCTTGATATTTTTCCGACAACTGCAGAGCATGCAGTTCGTCTTGAATTTTTTGGCGATGAGCTAGAGGACATACGAGAATTTGCGGTTGCCGACCAGCGATCAATCGAATCGCAGGTTGACGAAATTGAGATTTATCCGGCTCGTGAAATCATTATCACCCCCTCGGTTGCCGGCAGGGCGCGCGAGATGCTTCACGAGTTTCCGAACATCAGTAGCATGTTGGCAAAAATCGCCGAGGGCATGCCCGTCGACGGAATGGAGTCGCTGGCCCCGGTTTTGGTTGACAAAATGGTGCCGTTTAGCGACTACCTTCCGGCTGATGCCTTAGTGACTCTGCTAAGCCCAGAAAAATCTGCTGCGAGAGCCGCAAGCCTAGCCGAGACAAACGAAGAGTTTTTGCACGCTGCATGGGATGCAGCCACAGAAGGTGCAAATGCGCCAATTGACCTAAGTGCCGGTGGGTTTGTTGATCTCAGTCAGTTCAAAGATGCCCTTGCTGGCCGCCCGCTCTTCACGGTCAGCCAATTTGGCGCCGATGATGACAGTTTGGTCTCGCTAAACCTCTATGAGATTCCAAATTTCAAAGGCCTCGACATGTCGGCACTTGATTGGCTGGCAGATCAAATCAAGAACGGCCAACAGGTTGTTTTGGTTGCTGAAGGCCATGGCACGGTTGAGCGACTAGAAGAGCAACTTGCCGCAGCGGGCTTGCGCGGCACTGTTTTGCAGGGGTCGTTGCGACGCGGTTTCACTGCCCCTGAGGCCCATTTGATCGTGATGACCGAGGGTGAGTTTTATGGTCGAAGCACGGCCTATGTCAGCCCACAGGTTCGCAAGCTGGCGGCCAAACGTGGCCAAACAGTTGACCCACTGAGCCTCAAGGCAGGCGATTATGTCGTTCACGAAATTCACGGTATCGGCCGATTCGTTGAGCTCGTAACTCGCAAGACCGGGGTCGGCAAGCAGCAGGCAGAGCGCGAGTTTTTGCTCATCGAATATGCTCCGTCAAAGCGAGGTTATCCGGGCGACACTCTTTTTGTGCCAACCGATCAGCTTGATTTGCTGACTCGATATGTTGGCGGTGAAGCGCCGGTGCTCAGCAAGATGGGCGGCACCGATTGGGCTAAAGCTAAAGGAAACGCGCGCAAGGCGATTCGCAAAATTGCGATTGACCTGGTCAAGCTCTACAGCGCTCGCATGAAATCGCGAGGCCATGCCTTTGGCCCTGATACTCCTTGGCAGCACGAGCTCGAAGAAGCATTTCAATTCGTCGAAACTCCAGACCAGATGACCACAATCGATGAGGTCAAGCGCGACATGGAGCGCGAGGTTCCTATGGACCGCCTGCTCGCCGGCGATGTCGGCTATGGCAAAACCGAGGTTGCAGTACGCGCGGCGTTCAAGGCGATTCAAGATGGCAAGCAGGTCGCGATGTTGGTGCCAACGACGCTTTTGGTTCGTCAGCACACTGACACTTTTGAATCTAGGTATGCCGGGTTCCCGGTGACCGTCAAATCATTGAGTCGCTTTCAATCAGCTAAAGAAGTTAGAGAAACGCTTGAGGGCCTAGCCAACGGCACAGTCGATATGGTCATCGGAACCCATCGTCTTCTGGCGGGCAATGTGAAATTCAAAAACCTCGGGCTAATCATCATTGATGAAGAGCAGCGATTTGGCGTTGAGCACAAAGAGAAACTCAAAGACCTGACGCACAACGTCGATGTGCTTTCAATGTCTGCAACTCCGATACCTCGAACCCTTGAAATGGCCATTACCGGAATTCGCGAGATGTCCACTTTGGCAACGCCGCCTGAAGAACGTCACCCGATTTTGACCTACATCGGTGCATACAGTGAAAAGCAGGTTGCCGCTGCGATTCATCGTGAATTACTCCGTGATGGACAAGTTTTCTATATCCACAATCGGGTTGAATCAATTGATCGTGTGGCTGTGAAATTAGCGGAACTAGTACCTAAAGCAAGAATTCGAGTTGCGCATGGTCAAATGAGCGAATCTATGTTGGAAGATGTAATTCTTGGGTTTTGGAATCGTGATTTTGATGTTTTGGTATGTACAACAATTGTTGAAAGTGGCTTAGATATTCAAAACGCAAACACTCTAATAGTGGAACGCGCAGATCGCTTTGGCTTGTCACAACTCCACCAGCTGCGTGGTCGTGTTGGTCGTGGCCGCGAGCGTGCATATGCCTACTTCTTGTATTCAAATGATGAGCCGCTATCTGAGTTAGCACATGAGCGTTTAAAGACAATTGCAACAAATACTGATTTAGGTTCAGGTATGCGCGTTGCACTTAAGGATTTGGAAATCCGCGGTGCAGGCAATTTGCTCGGTGGCGAACAATCAGGTCATATCGCAGATGTTGGCTTTGATTTATATATGCGCATGGTTGGCGAAGCAGTCAACGATTACAAATCAGGAATCATTGAAGGCGAAGAGATTTCACATGAGTGCAAAATCGAACTACCTATCAATGCGCACTTATCTGAAGAGTATGTTCCGGGTGAACGCCTACGCCTCGATCTCTACCGTCGCCTTGCAGATGTGAAGACAGATGCAGATGTTCAATCGATTCGTGAAGAGATGATCGATCGCTTTGGTGATTTGCCGACCGAAGCTGAGGCGCTCCTTGAAGTTGCTCTGTTACGTGCCTTCGCGAAATCACATGGAATCCGCGAATTAGTCTTAGCTGGTAAGTACGTAAGAATCTCGCCATTGACCTTGCCAGAATCGAAGCAATTGAAGCTCAACCGACTATTTCCATCATCGCTCTATAAATCGCAGAGTTCTACTGTGATGGTCGCCATTCCACGCGCTGGCGCATGGACGCCGCCTGCAGCTGGAAGCGCAAAATTAGGGGATACTTCTCTCCTAGCGTTTGCTCGTCAGGCGCTGACAGATTTAACAATTTAGAAAACGACATTACAGGAGCTCATTCGTGAAGAAGATTATCGCCCTACTTGCAGGCATCACACTCGTTGGATTGACTGCATGCGGCCAGGTCAACTCTGCCGTCACTATCGGCACAGAGACAATCTCACAGACAGAGCTCCAGAAGACTCTCGACACAATTGCATCAGAGCGTGAAGCGGTTGATACAACAGGCCTGACTCTCGATTCAGGTGCAACTCTTACTCG
>CALDKR010000003.1 GCA_937898095.1 uncultured Rhodoluna sp. | reverse complement strand
TTGAACGCTGAGCGCTCTTTACCAATGCAAGCACGGCAACTAGCTCAACGAGCAATAGTGGCACGGTTAGCAACCAGTCAACGTAGCGGTAGCCAACGTTGTAAGCATCCGGGTTGTTTGCAGCCATTCCAGCAAATGCGTGGTTGAAGTTGTCGAACATTCTGAAGTAGTGGTAAGTAGCGATAGCGGTTACTGTTCCCGAAACCATTACTGCCATGCGGTAGCGAGGCAGTACCCGGTCACGAGCAACAAAAAGGAAAATCGAAGTGAATAGCATCGATGCTAGACCCAGCGACAAAATGTTATAAACGAAGTTAAACTGCCCATTGCTGAGCGTTGCAGAAAGCGTGTTCATTTGTAGCCTTTCAATTGACGAACTTAGAAAGTCATCGTTTGCATCGTCATTGGTGCCAAGTTCTGCACCTGGCGACACCCTTACGACTGGCTCAGTGGATAGAAACCTGAATGGCAGCTCAAAAAATCCTGAGTGTGAATCACGATTGAATAACAGAATTAGAGCTTGCGAAGCAAAACGCGCTCAACTGCGTGACGCTCACCCTTTTGCAGCACCAGCGTGGCTCGCGACCTGGTCGGCGCAATGTTTTGAAGCAAATTCGGCAGATTGATCGTCGACCAAATTTCACGAGCCCGCTCTGTGGCCTTCACTTCATCCATTTCGGCATAGCGGTGAAAGTATGACTTCGGGTTAGTGAAAGCAGAATCGCGCAGCTTGGCGAATCGATTTAAGAACCAAGTCGCGATGTTTTCGGTGTCGGCATCGACATAAATTTTGAAGTCGAAAAAGTCACTTAGCGTGACCGCTTGGTTTTCGCCCGGACCCTGCAAAACATTCAGACCTTCAATGATTAGAACATCGGGCGACTGCACGGTCACGTGCTCGCCGGGCACGATGTCATAACTCAGGTGCGAATAAACCGGAGCCTTCACATTTGGCTTGCCTGATTTGACGTCGGCAACAAACTGCAACAGCGCAAGACGGTCATAGCTCTCAGGAAAACCCTTGCGTGCCATAATTCCGCGACGTTCCAGTTCGGCATTCGGATACAGGAATCCGTCGGTGGTCACAAGTTCGACCGAGGGGGTTCCCTCCCAGCGCGATAGCAGCTCTTTGAGCAAGCGTGAGACGGTCGATTTTCCGACCGCAACCGAACCGGCAACTCCGATAATGAAAGGCACACGTTTGGCTCGCTCGCCCAAAAAGTTAGATGTGACTGAGTGCAGCTTCTGGGTCTCGGCGACATAGAGATTTAGCAATCGCGAAAGCGGAAGATAGACATCGGCAACCTCGGCCAAATCTAGAAAATCGCCAAGGCCGCGAATCTGGGCGATCTCGGCTTCGGTGAGTGGCAATTCGGTGGCCTGACCTAATTCGGCCCAGTCGGCTCGCAAGATTTCAACAAATGGGCTCGGCTCTTCGGCCGCTCGTGCTCGACTTCGTTGTGGTTCACTCACAATCAGCCATTCTGCCCTAAATCGAAGGTAAATTAGTCGGTATGTGCGGAATCGTCGGCTATGTGGGTCAAAAGTCGACCTTGGATGTGCTTTTAGGTGGGCTTCGTCGCCTTGAATATCGAGGCTATGACTCAGCTGGCGTTAGCGTTATCGCCAACGGAGGTCAGCTAGAAACCCGCAAAAAAGCCGGCAAACTCGACAACCTAATCGCAAGCATCAGCGAAAGCCCGCTGCCTCAATCGCACATCGGCATCGGTCACACACGTTGGGCCACACACGGCGCCCCAACCGATGGCAACGCGCACCCACATCACGGTGGCGCGCACAACAAACTTTCACTTATTCACAACGGAATCATCGAAAACTTTGCCGAGCTAAAGGCCGAACTGGTAGCCGAAGGCACCAAGTTTTCGAGCGAGACCGACAGCGAGGTCGCTGCCCACCTAATCGCCCGCGAGTTTGAGGCAATCAAAGACTTGCCTCAGGCGTTTGCCAACGTCGTTAAGCGACTTCACGGTGCTTTCACAATTCTGGTGATTCACGAAGATCAGCCCGATGTGATTCTTGCTGCCCGCCGCAACGCACCTTTGGTGATCGGCATCGGCGATGGCGAAAACTTTTTGGGCTCTGACGTGGCCGCATTTGTTGAGCACACACGCCGCGCAATCAGCGTGGGTCAAGACCAGATCGTCACGCTGCGGGCCAACAGCGTTGAGGTGCACAGCTTTGATGGCGAACCTGTCGAGCTTGAAGAATTTGAAGTCAACTGGGATGCCTCGGCCGCCAGCAAAGGCGGTTGGTCAAGCTTTATGGCCAAAGAAATCGCCGATCAGCCGCAGGCTGTCGCTGACACTTTGATGGGTCGCTTGTCGTCAAACGGCACCGTGAATCTGACCGAAATCGAGGGTCTGAGCAACGACGAAATTCGCAACCTAGAGCGAATCATCATCGTGGCGTGTGGCACTGCAGCTTATGCGGGCGACATCGCCAAATATGCGATTGAAAAATGGTCGCGCATTCCGGTGCAGGTCGAGCTTTCTCACGAATTTAGATATCGCGACCCGATTATCACCGAGCGCACTTTGGTTGTGGCCATTTCGCAGTCGGGTGAAACCATGGACACCCTGATGGCCACCCGTTTTGCCAAAGAGCAGGGCGCAAAAGTGCTTTCGATTTGCAACACTCAGGGTGCAACCCTGGCCCGCGAATCAGACGCCGTTATTTATACGCACGCTGGCCCTGAGGTAGCTGTTGCATCAACCAAAGCGTTGACCGCTCAAATTACCGCAGGTTTCTTGCTGGGTCTTTTCTTGGCTCAGGTCAAAGAACTCACTGACAAAAAGACCCTGCAGGCACTCGGCAAAGAACTGCTAAAAATGCCTGCACGAGTCGCAAAAGTTGTCGAGGCTTCAAAGGCACCGATGTCACTCGGCGAGACCATGGCTAACGCCAAGTCGGTTCTCTTCTTGGGCCGCAACGTAGGTTTTCCGGTTGCTATGGAGGGCGCACTCAAGCTCAAGGAGCTCGCCTACATTCACGCAGAAGGCTTCGCCGCAGGTGAGCTTAAGCACGGCCCAATTGCCCTAATTGAAGAGGGCCAGCCGGTGATTGTGATTGTGCCTAGCCCGCGCGACACCGACAGCTTGCACCCGAAGGTCATCTCAAACATTCAAGAGGTTCGCGCTCGCGGAGCAAAGGTCATTGCTATCGCTGAACAGGGCGATGCCCAGGTTGGCGAATATGCCGAACATGTAATTTTTGTGCCCAAAGCCGAGCCAATGTTCGCTGCAATTCTCGACGTAATTCCGCTTCAATATTTTGCTTTGGCACTGTCGACCGCAAAGGGTCTAGACGTTGACCAGCCTCGAAACTTGGCCAAGTCGGTCACGGTCGAATAGGCAGCCATGGTCATTCTCGGAACCGGCATCGACATCGTTCAGGTCAGCAGATTTGAAGGCAAACTGAGCGACACCCCTCGATTGGCCGATCGCTTGTTTTTAGATGTTGAGCGCGATGGCGCAAGCATCAACACGTTGGCTGGCCGGTTTGCCGCTAAAGAGGCGGTCATCAAAGCCCTGGGTGGCGCACCGGGAATCGAATGGTATGGCATCGAGGTTGGCAAAGAGACAACTGGAAAACCAGTAATTTGGCTGCACGGCGAAACCGCAAAGCTGGCTCTTCGTTTGGGCATCAGAAAGTTTCACGTTTCGATAAGTCACGACGGCGACATGGCGGCCGCTTATGTAATTGCTGAAGGAGTCGAGCCTTGAGAGAGCTGATTATCGACCTCGATGCAATTGCCGCAAATTTGCAGACAATGCGCAGCAAAGTCTCGGCTCCTATGGTTTTAGGGGTTATAAAGGCGAATGCCTATGGCCACGGAATGATTGAGGTGGCACGCAAACTAGAGTCAGCCGGAGTCGATTATCTTGGCGTCGCCGACATCGAAGAGGCACTTGAGTTGCGCGATGCTCAAATCGATTTGCCGATTCTGGCCTGGTTGCACAGCCCGGTCGAGAACTTTGTTCGGGCAGTTGACGCCGGCATCGAGCTTGGCGTTGCAAATACCGAACAACTTCAACGAATCGCCAACGCAGCACAACATCTCGGGCGCATTGCTCGCGTTCACCTAAAGGTCGACACTGGTCTCGGCCGAAACGGCGCCACTATGGCTGAATGGCCCGAGCTACTAAAACTCGCTCACGGCTTGGTGGCCGAAGGTTTCATCCAGGTGGTTGCGATTTTCAGCCACCTTTCAAGCACCGGCCCAGTCGAAGATCTGGCCCAGATTGCCCGCTTCGACGAAGCCTGCAAAATCGCACGCGAGGCCGGCATTGAGTTTGAAATTCGCCACCTGACCGCCTCAGACGGCTCGCTCAACTATCCGCAGGCGCACTATGAAATGGTTCGAGTTGGCGTTGCGCTCTATGGTTTGTCACCTTTTGCTGACCACCATTCAAATGAGTATGACCTTCGGCCAGCGATGACCGCGACCGCTCTGGTGACTCAAACCAAGCGCGTTGAGGCGGGGCAGGGTGTTAGCTATGGTTTCATGCACCGCACCAAGAGTGACACGACCCTAGCGCTGATTCCAGTTGGTTATGCAGAGGGCTTGCCTCGAGACGCAAGCGGGGTCGCCAAAGTTTCAATTAACGGCAAGAAATATCCGGTTTCTTCTCGCATCGCGATGGACCAATTCGTAATCGATGTCGGAGATGATGAAGTCACCGCTGGTGATTTGGTCACTATTTTTGGTGACCCAGCAGCGGGCGTTCCTTCAGCAGACGACTGGGCTAACGCGGGCGAAACTATCAACTATGAAATCGTGACTAGCATGGGTGGTCGATTCAAGCGTCGCTATCTGGGAGCGGTGGAGTGAGCGAGGCAAGACTTGTCGCTCAGTTCAAAATCAAAACCGCCGAGGCCATGCACGAACTTGGACTGAAGCTCGGTGGGATTTTGAATCCGGGTGATCTATTGGTGTTGAATGGCCCACTCGGCGCTGGCAAAACAACGCTGACCAGAGGAATCGGTGAGGCGCTTGAAACTGAGGGCACGGTGTCGAGCCCAACTTTTGTAATTGCACGAACTCACCCAGCTTTAGCCGCGCGCCTGGGCACTGGCAAATCGCTAGTGCACGTTGATGCCTATCGGCTTTCGAGCCCGGCTGAACTTGATGACCTAGACATTGACTATGCCAACTCAATCACCATTGTCGAATGGGGAGCAGGGCTAACCGATGGAATCGCCCCAGCTTGGCTTGAGCTGAACATCGAGCGCGATCACACTGGCGCAACTGAGGTGCGTGAGGCTGAACTTTGGGCAAGCGGTCAGCGCTGGGCCGGGTTGACCGCTGCCGACATCGAGGTGGTCGACTAATGCTGACTCTGGCGATTGACACCTCGGCCGGAACATCGGTTGCAGTTTTGCGTGGCAACGAAGTGCTTGCTGAAGTGACTCACAACGAAGGTCAAAAGCACGCCGAGCAAATTGGAGTGACGATTGCCGAGGCGATCGAGGCAGCAAAGGTGAGAGCTGCAGACATCAAGGCCGTCGCGCTAGGGCGAGGCCCAGCTCTTTTCACTGGACTTCGA
>CALDKR010000002.1 GCA_937898095.1 uncultured Rhodoluna sp. | reverse complement strand
TCGAAACTGAACGAGTTGCCGGACGCTCTGGAGTGTGGTTCAACTCGCCTGATGGTTTTGTAAAGGTTGCAGCCATCGGCATTCGAGTCGCTGAGCACACAACTATGCATGGATTTGCATTGAACTGCAACAACTCCTTGGCGCCATACGAGGAGATAATTGCCTGCGGCATTCGTGATGCCAAGACAAGCACTCTAAGTGTTTTGTTGAATAAAGAAATTACCCCAGCCATGGCGGCCGAGGTTGTTATGCGCCATCTTGGTGAGATAGGGAAAATCTCTGAATGACTATGAACACTGAACCGACTGCGTCGGAGCAGAAACCAGAGCGCAAACTGCTTCGCATCGAGGCTCGAAACTCAGCCGTGCCAATTGAGCGCAAACCAGAATGGATCAAAACTAAGGCCAAGATGGGCCCGGAGTATCAAGCTCTCCAGAAGCTTGTGAAGAGTGAGTCACTTCATACTGTTTGCCAAGAGGCCGGCTGCCCAAACATTTTTGAATGCTGGGAGGACCGTGAGGCAACGTTTTTGATTGGTGGCTCACAGTGCACTCGCCGCTGCGATTTCTGCCAGATTGACACCGGAAAACCCGACAATTTCGACCCAGATGAGCCACGCCGTGTCGGCGAGTCGGTTCGCCAAATGCAACTGCGATATGCCACGGTCACCGGTGTCGCTCGTGACGATCTCGAAGACGAAGGTGCGTGGCTATATGCCGAAACAATTCGCCAAATTCACTCGATGTCACCAGGCACCGGCGTCGAAATTTTGGTGCCTGATTTCAGCGGCAACCCAGACCTTCTAGGTCAAGTGTTTTCGGCCAAACCCGAAGTCTTCGCTCACAATGTCGAGACGGTTCCGCGAATCTTCAAAGAAATCCGTCCGGCGTTCAGATATGAGCGCTCTCTCGATGTGATTACCCAGGGGCGCAACGCCGGCCTGGTGACCAAATCAAACCTAATTCTCGGCATGGGCGAAACCCGTGAAGAGGTCAGTCAGGCACTGCGCGACCTGCATGATGCCGGCACTGACATCATCACAATCACGCAATACTTGCGACCAACACCGCGACACCACCCAGTGACTGCATGGATCAAACCGCAGGAGTTCGTAGAGTTGGCGCAAGAAGCTGAAGAAATTGGCTTTCTTGGGGTGCTAAGCGGGCCGCTGGTCAGAAGCTCATATCGCGCTGGGCGGCTTTGGGCTCAATCAATGATGAAACGAGGATTTCAAATTCCTTCAGAACTGCAGCATCTTGCAGATGCGGCAATCAAAGACGGATTCGGTCAAGCCGCAAAGGCATAGCCGAACCAAAAGATAGAGTATGCAAATGGCAAAAAGCGAAAAAACACAAGGCAAAGCAGCAAAACGCGAGCGTGGCAACGCAACGATTCGACAGCTTATTTCGGTTTATCGACTAACTGCAAAGAATGACATAAACGCAGTCTGGTTCTCGCTGTTAGCAGTGGCTATCGGAGTTTCTCTTGGCGTCGTTGCGGGTTTGACTGTCGGGCTAGGCAACCCAGTTGGTTTGACCGTTTGGATTATTGCCGGAACATTGATTGGTGTGCTCTCGGGCATGATCGTCATGTCACGCCGGGCTGAAAAAGTTGCATATAGTCAAATCGAGGGGCAAGCCGGTGCCGTCGGCGTAGTGCTAGCTCAGGTTTTGAAGCGCGGATGGATTGGCTCTGATATTCCGGTTGCTGTAAACCC
>CALDKR010000001.1 GCA_937898095.1 uncultured Rhodoluna sp. | reverse complement strand
CCCAGGTGTTGGCCCAGAGCACGCTTGCGGCACGAATTCGCGATGAGATGAGCCACGCCTCTTCGAGCACGCGTGCATCATGCTCAGCAATTAGTTCTGCCGAAACGGCAGCTTTCAGGGCATCAAGTGTTCGAGGGGTTCTGATTTCTGGATGTGCCGAACCGTGCTTTAGCTGCAGCAATTGAACAAGCCATTCGACGTCGCTAAGTGAACCACGACCCAGCTTTAGATGGCGTCGTGGGTCTGCGCCCTGAGGCAGACGTTCAGTTTCAACTCGAGCCTTGATGCGCCTAATTTCAATAAGCGAGGATTGTTTAAACTCTTTCGGATAGCGGTAAGTATTAATTAGCTCAAGAAAACTAGCTCGAAGGGCGGCAGAGCCGGCAATCGGCCTTGCTCGAAGCAGTGCCTGTGATTCCCAAGTGTCAGCCCATCTTTCGTAATAAGCCGCATAGCTTTCAATCGATCTGGCTATTGCTCCGTTTTTGCCTTCAGGGCGCAAATCGAGGTCGAGCTCAAACTCAAGCACGCTGTCGCGACTTAGCCTTCGAACTTCTGAAATTGCCCGCTCGGCTACTTTCTGCGCCTCTGCCACCTCAACGCCGGCGGCCGCCGCGTATACAAAAATCACGTCGGCATCAGACCCGAAACCAAGCTCTGCTCCGCCAAAGCGACCCATGGCGACAATTCCTAGGTCAAGAATTTGATCAAGTGGCTTCGGAGCTATGTCGGTCTGACTAGCCTCAACTACTGCCGAAAGAATGCCAGCCAAATAACTTTCGGTTAAATCACTGATTCCCTGCGCCATTTGCTCGAGGCTCAATTCACCTAAAACAGCACCGATTGAAATGCGCAGAGTCTCGCGACGTCGAATAGAGCGAAGCAAGCTGGCTGCCTCATCTAGGTCTTCGTGGCGATCAATGATTGCTTGAACCTCGATGTTTAACTCATCAAGGCTCAACGGAACGAGGTCTTCAGGCTTCTCAAACCAAGCCGCCGCCTCTGGGATTCGTTCAAAGAGCCCAGTTGCAAGTCTGCTGTTTGATAGCACTTGCGTCATGCGATGAGCTGCACCTGACGAATCGCGCAACATTCGCAAATACCAAGGAGACTCCCCTAGGTCTTCTGAAAGGCGGCGGAATGCCAGCAATGCTTGATCCGGGTCTGTTCCCTCAGCAAACCACTGAAGCAAGACTGGAAGCAACTGTTTCTGAATTGCAGCGCGACGCGACAATCCTGATGAGAGAGAACGGATGTGATTAAGCGCACCTTTAGAATCCGCAAAACCGATTGCCCGAAGCCGATCCTCGGCTTGCGCACTGCTGATTTCAAGGCTCTCTGCAGAAAGACTTGAAACGGCGGCCAAAAGTGGGCGATAAAAAATCTGCTGGTGAAGCGACCGCACTTCACTCTTGGTTGACTCCCATCGAGCTAGCAAGTCTTCGACGCTGTATCTGGTGGATATTGCTCGCGCTATAGCTCGGACTTTGCGCTCACTGGTGGGCATTAGGTGAGTTCTGCGCATTTCCGACATCTGAATTCGGTGTTCAAGCACCCGCAAGAATCGATAGTGGTTCGCAAAGGTCTCTGCGTCAGCTCTGGAAACAAATCCACCTGCAGCCAGAGCATTTAGTCCGCCGATAGTGTCGCGAACGCGCAGGGTTTCATCGGTTCGACCGTGAACCAACTGTAGAAGTTGGACTGTGAATTCGATGTCGCGCAGACCGCCCGGGCCAAGTTTTATTTGAAGATCCACTTCATGAGCTGGAATGAACTCCATGACTCGTTCGCGCATTCGCTGAACTGACTCAACAAAGTTTTCACGGGCCGATGACTCCCACACCTTCGGAGTTAGTGCCTCAACATAGCGTTGCCCAAGAGCCTCGGATCCGGCGAGATGGCGTGCTTTTAGCAGCGCCTGAAATTCCCAGCTCTGAGCCCAGCGATCGTAGTACGCAACGTGAGACTCAAGGGTGCGCACGAGCGCGCCCGACTTGCCCTCCGGGCGCAGATTAGGGTCAACTTGCCATAATGCCGGCTCTGAGGCTGCTCCATCCATGGCACGCATCATTCGGGTCGCGAGTTTTGTGGCAACCTCGACAGCTCGATTTGGCTCTACTTCAGGATTGTTGGAGCCAGCCACAAAAATCACGTCTACGTCGCTAATGTAGTTGAGCTCACGTGCACCACACTTGCCCATCGCAATGACCGCGATTTCTGTGGCGTCGATCTCTGCAGAGCTGAACGCTCCAAACTCAGACGAATTGTGCAGTTCGGCTCTAGCAATCGCTAAACCGGCTTCAATGGCCGCACCGGCTATGTCAGCTAAACCAGCGGCCACGGTAGTCATGCCAGACATGACGTCGTTCTGAGAGAGGTCGAAAATTGCTATTTTCAGCAACTCGATTCGATATGCCCTGCGGATCGCCGACCAGGCGGCATCTCGATCGAATCCAGCCTGCCAAGTTTTAAGACCGATTGAAACGAATTGATCTTTGTATTCCTGCACGGCCCCAGGAGCAACTACGGGGGCATCGAATAAGGCCAAGGTTTCTGGAGTTCGCACTACGAAGTCAGCCATCGCTGATGAAGCACCGAGCAGCAGACAGAGTCGCCGGGCGGAGTCCGCGTTTTTTAAGAGTTTTTTGACTGAACTACGCTCCGCCTGAGCAAGCGTTAGCAAATAGTTCAAAGCCTGGTCGGGATCTTGTGTCAGCCCCAACGGCGCGAGTGCGGCCCGCCCCGAGTCGCCAACCAAGGCAACCAGTTGATCCAGTTTGCCAAGTGTTTCGCTCAGCTCAACGAATCCGTATCGAGCAAGTTCAGAGAGCCCGCCAGGGCGCTCGGCATAAGCCATGGCTAGAGCGTTTCTAGGTTCTGCTTTAGCTCAAATGGCGTGACTTGAGCGCGATATTCGCTCCACTCGCGTCGCTTGTTAGCAAGAACATAGCTAAAAACCTCTTCGCCAAGAACTTCGGCTGCGAGCTCAGACTCTTCTAGCTTGCGAATTGCGTGATCAAGAGACTGCGGCAACGGCTGAATGCCCATTGCTCGTCTTTCAGAATCGCTTAATGCCCACACGTTGTCTTCGGTTTCACCCGGAAGCTCGTATTCCTCTTCGATACCTTTAAGGCCCGCTGATAGCAATAGAGCATATGCAAGGTATGGGTTTGCGGCTGAATCGATCGCGCGATATTCGATGCGAGAACTGTTGCCCTTGTCTGGCTTGTATAGCGGCACGCGAATTAGAGCTGAGCGGTTGTTGTGACCCCAACAAACGAAGCTCGGCGCCTCGCCGCCACCCCAAAGGCGCTTGTATGAATTTACATACTGGTTGGTGACTGCGGTGATCTCTGGAGCGTGACGAAGAAGACCCGCGATGAAGTGCTTGGCGGTCTTAGATAGGTGGTACTGAGAACCGGCATCAAAGAATGCATTGGTGTCACCTTCGAAAAGCGACATGTGAGTGTGCATTCCAGAGCCAGGGTGCTGAGTGAATGGCTTAGGCATGAAGGTTGCATAAACACCCTGTTCGATGGCGACCTCTTTGATCACCGTGCGGAAGGTCATGATGTTGTCAGCCATAGTTAGAGCGTCGGCATAGCGCAGATCGATCTCATTTTGACCAGGGCCGCCCTCGTGGTGGCTGAACTCGACCGAAATTCCTAGCTGTTCAAGCATCGATACCGCACGACGCCTAAAGTCATGCGCGGTGCCACCAGGAACGTTATCGAAATAGCCAGCCTTGTCCACTGGAACAGGCTCTCCGTTGGCATCAAGCTCTGTTGATTTCAGAAGATAAAACTCGATCTCCGGGTGAATGTAAAAAGAGAAACCGCGGTCTGATGCCTTGGCCAAAGCGCGACGAAGCACATTGCGCGGATCAGCTGCCGCAGGAGCCCCGTCAGGAGTAGTAATGTCGCAGAACATGCGAGCAGTCGGATCGATTTCACCGCGCCAAGGGAGGATCTGGAAAGTGCTCGGATCTGGCTGTGCCAGCATGTCCGCTTCATAGGTTCTAGCCAGGCCCTCGATGGCAGATCCGTCGAAGCCAAGTCCCTCGGCAAAAGCTCCTTCAACTTCAGCAGGAGCAATAGCTACGGACTTCAATGTGCCCGCTACGTCAGTGAACCAAAGGCGTACAAATTTGACGCCTCGCTCTTCGATAGTTCTCAGCACAAAATCTGTTTGCTTATCCACAGAATTTCCTCTCTCTGCCTGCTACTAGGCTAATGGTTATGCCGATAGTTCGCTTAGCCCTGGCGCAAACAAACCCAGTAGTCGGAGACCTTGAACGTAACCTCCAGAACATCAAAGCGGCCATAGAGACAGCGGTTGACTCAGGCGCTAACTTAATTCAGTTTGGCGAGATGGCTATAACCGGCTATCCGATTGAAGACCTTGCCACTCGCGTCGATTTTCTAACCGCCAGCAGAAATGCTCTCGATGAACTGAAGCTTTTTTTGCAGCAGTCAAAATATCGCGAAACCGCGGTCGTTATTGGAGTGCCAACGTTTGCCGATAATTCGAACGGATGGGCGATAGCCCACAATTCAGCCCTCGCAATAGTCGGGGGCAAGGTTATCGGACAATACAACAAGTATCACCTGCCTAACTATTCGGTTTTCGATGAGTTTAGAAACTTTGTTCCCGGCAACGATTTGCTGACTTTTGAATTCAAGAAACTTCGATTTAGCGTGGTTATTTGCGAAGACATTTGGCAATCTGGTGGGCCGGTTTCACAACTTTCTCAAAGCGAAACCGACGTGACTCTCGTGTTGAACGGATCACCTTTTGAGCGCTCAAAAGACGATCGACGCATTGAATTAGTTCGCGCTTTGGCTATAGAGCACGACTGTGCGGTGACCTATGTGAATCTCGTTGGTGGCCAGGATGATTTGGTGTTTGATGGCGACAGTTTTGCGCTCAACGCCAGTGGTGTTGAAGTCGCTAGAGCCCAACAATTTGAAGAAGCAATTTGCTATCTAGACATCAGTTCTAAGCACAACATGGTTGCCGTCAGTCAGCATCGCAATCTCAAGAACGATCAACTGTGGCAAGTGTGGAACGCACTTGTTCTCGGGCTTCGTGACTATGCAGACAAGAATGGTTTCCGCTCCGTAGTGCTGGGGCTCAGCGGCGGAATCGACTCGGCAGTTTGCGCGAGTTTGGCAGTCGACGCTCTTGGTAGCGACAGAGTCTTCGGTGTTTCGATGCCGAGCATTTTTTCGTCGGATCACTCGCAATCAGATGCATTCGACCTAGCCGAACGTTTAGAAATAGACATTCGAACCCAACCAATCGCTCGAATGGTTGAATCCTTCGAGTCTGAGCTGGCATTGAGCGGTTTGGCTTCTGAAAATTTGCAGGCTCGCATGCGAGGTGTCATTTTGATGGCTCTTAGCAACCAAGAAGGCCACCTGACCCTTACCACCGGAAACAAGACCGAGCTGGCTGTTGGTTACAGCACTATTTATGGTGACTCGGTTGGCGGGTTCGCACCGATAAAAGACATCGAAAAAACCCTTGTCTGGAAACTTGCACGCTGGAGAAATTCATTTGCCGACGAAATGGGGTTGACTCCCCCGATTCCAGAGAATTCAATCAGCAAGCCACCATCGGCCGAACTTCGTCCAGGGCAAGTTGACCAAGATTCGCTGCCGGAGTATGAAATTCTTGATGACATTCTTGAGCTTTACATTGAGCGCCGCTTTGGTCGCGACGAGATTATCGAGTCGGGGTTTGACGCCGAGACGGTAAACAGGGTAATTGGTCTAGTCGATCGATCTGAATGGAAGCGCCGCCAGGGCGCAATTGGACCTAAAATCACAGGGATGGCTTTCGGTCGAGACCGACGCCTGCCGATTACGAATAAATTTCACTAAAAAAGAAGAGAAAAAGAGAGCTAAATGGCTGCAGACAAGCTAATTTCATCAGGCGGACCATGGGAGTCGGTAATTGGCTATTCGCGAGCGACAGTGGCTGGTGAGTATGTTCACGTTTCGGGATCAACCGCAACCGTTAATGGTGAGCTTCAGCACAAAGGTGATGCATACGGTCAAACGCTTGTTGCACTACAAGAAGTAATCGCGGCCGCGTTGGCTCAAGTCGGATATGGTCTTGAGGATGTCGTTCGCTCGCGTGTTTATCTAGCTAATGCCGCAGACATGGATGCCGTCGGGAAGGCCCACGGTGAGGTATTTGGCGAAATTCGCCCGGCTGCAACAATGCTCGCTGGAATTCAGTTCATCAACCCAGAAATGCTGGTTGAGATCGAAGTTGACGCCTGGAAGCGCGGATAATGCCATCGGATTTTTCTCCGAAGAAGATTCGCACCACAACGCTGCAAGAATTCAAGGCCAGGGGTGAGAAATTTTCTTGCCTGACTAGTTACGACTCGCTTACATCCTCGATTTTTGATCAGGCTGGAATTGAGTTTTTGTTGGTTGGCGACTCTGCGGCGAACAATTTTCTCGGTTTTGATTCAACTTTGCCGATCACACTTGACGAAATAGTGACCTTCACTCGCGCCGTCTCAAGGGGCGCAAAGCGCGCGCTAGTTGTGGCAGACATGCCTTTTGGCAGTTACGAAATAAGCGACGAAGAGGCCGTTCGCAATGCGGTGCGACTCATGAAAGAAGGCGGTGCCGAGGCCGTCAAGCTTGAAGGCGGAGCGAGGAGCGCACGAGTTA